>CBDUXW010000068.1:0-10174 GCA_965371275.1 uncultured bacterium
AAGCCGTAGCCGATAGCGAAGCAGCAGCGATCGAGGCACAACGAGCTCGCAACGCCGAGGTCGCAGCCCGGGAAGAAGCCCGCGCAGCGCGTGAGGAGGCGGAGGCCATCCGCAGGCAGCGCGAGATCGAGATGAACCGCATGCAGGAGGTATTCAGCAAGATTGTCGAAACGCGCCGCACGGCGATCGGCATCGTGCTGAACCTGGGCAGTGACCGCATCGAGTTCGAGTTCGACAAGTCCGAGCTGCGACCCGACGAACGGGAGCTACTGGCCCGCATCGCCGGCGTGCTCATTGCTTCGGCCGATCAGGGATATGCCATCCAGGTGTTCGGTCATACCGACGACGTGGGCACGGAGGCGTACAACCAGAGCCTCTCCGAACGGCGCGCTGAAGCGGTGCGTAGCTACCTCGTCGAAGCGGGTGTGGAGCGCGACAGTGTCTCGATGCAGGGCCTGGGCCAGTCGATGCCGCTGGTCACCGACGCGACCGACGAAGCGCGGGCCCGCAACCGCCGCGTCGAGATCGCGATCATCGATACGCTGATCGACTTCCGCGGCCGGCGCTGATCGGCCAAGCGACCGGGAGCCTCCGGCACCCGTTGCTTCAACAGCCGTACCGAAACCTGGCCGCCCGGCCCCGGGCGCGTGTTGCGTCGAACGGTTTGACTAGATAGCATGTCGATGCATCGGTATTCGACGCATCATGAATCGACGTACTCGGCTCGGAGGCACCAGTGGGCATCGAACAGAGTGAACCCCGCGATTTCCTGCCGCTGACACCGGCGGTATTTCACATCCTGCTGGCGCTGGCCGAGGGCGACAAGCACGGCTACGCGGGGATCGTGGACGTGCGAGAGCGCACGGCAGGAGAAGTGCAGCTCGGCACGGGCACGCTGTACACGGCGATACAGCGCCTGCTCGGGCGCGACCTGATTGCAGACGCCGACGTTCCCGCGGACGCGGCGGGGGAGGGCGAGGAGCGCCGCCGCTACTACCGCCTCACCGATCTTGGCCGCGACGTCGTGCAGGCCGAGGCCGAACGTCTCGAACGCCTGGTGGGCATCGCGCGCGAGCGTGAACTTTTACCTGCGGGTGGCCGCCGAAAATAAGATGCCGCGGCACACGATGATGAGACGCCTTCTCTACAAGTTGCTGTTGCACGCGTATCCGCGGCAGATGCGCCATGAATTCGGTCGCGACATGGAGCTCGCCTTCACGTCGCTGTGCGCCGAGCAGCGCGGCAGGCCGCGGGCGTTGGCCACCATCTACTGCCGCGAAACCGTTGATGCGATGCGCAGCGGTCTGAGTCAGCGTCGTTCACTCCAAAGCCACGCCGAACCGCCCTGGCTCCCCGCCGACAGAGGAGGAAGTTGGATGCAATCACTCTTCCAGGATCTGCGATTCGCAGCGCGAAGCCTGATCAAGAAGCCGGGGTTCAGTTTGGTTGCCGTCGTCACGTTGGCGCTCGGTGTCGGCGCTACGACGCTGATCTTCTCGGTTACCGACGCCGTGCTGTTTCGTGCGTTGCCCTACGCGGCGCCGGAGCAGCTCGTAATGCTCGGCAGCGAACTTGGTCGCTCCGGTCGAATGTCGGCCATGACGACGCTCGACTTCTTGGACTTTCGCGACCGGGCGACGTCGTTCGCTGCGGTCGCGGCGTCGGCGTCGGCGACGCTGGACGTAACGGGGGAGGGCGCGCCGCAGCGTCTGCGCGGCGCACGGGTATCGGCTGACTTCTTCCGGGTGCTCGGAGTCGAACCGCTCCACGGTCGTGCCTTCACGCGCGACGAAGAGCAACCGGGCAACGACAGGGTCGTGGTCGTGACCCACGATGTGTGGCAAGTCCGCTGGGGCGGCGACCCGGCGGCGGTCGGACGCACCGTTTCACTGAACGGCGTGCCGTTCATGTTGGTCGGCGTGATGCCGCCCGACTTTCAGCCGCCGGAGGGCATTCGCTACCAGCCCGAAGTCGACGCCTGGATCCCGCTGGCTCTCGACCGTAACGACGACGGCGCGGTCAACCGTTTCACCTCGTTTCTGTGGGTGATCGGACGCCTCGACGAGGGTGTGTCAATGGAAGCAGCGGGCGACGAGATCGAGGCTTTGTCGGCTGCGTTTCACTCCGAGTTCTACGTCACCGGCCAGAACGAATTCGCCTTCCGAATGGAGTCACTCTTCGAGCGTACCGTCGGGCCCATCGGCGCAACGCTGTGGGTGTTGATGGGCGCCGTCGGGTTCCTGTTGTTGATCGCCTGCGCCAACGTCGCCAACCTGAGCTTCGCGCGCGGCAGCGACCGGCGGCAGGAAATCGCCATGCGCACGGCGCTGGGAGCTGGGCAGGGGCGCATGATCCAGCAACTGTTGATGGAAAGCGTTCTGCTCGCCTTGGCGGGCGGCGCACTCGGCGCGGTGCTGGCGTTCGGTGGCGTGCAGGCATTGCCGCTCGTCGATCCGGGCCGGATCCCGCGCCTCGCCGAGGTAGCGGTGAATCTCAGGGTTCTATCCTTCGCGCTCGTTTTGTCGGTGGTCACGGGCGTCCTGTTCGGTATCGGGCCGGCGCTGCGTGTATCGCGCGCCAACGTGAGTCAGATCCTCAAGGAAGGAGCGCAGCAGTCGGCCGGCAACGTGCGCGATCGTTTGCGCAACTCGCTGGTCGTTGCCCAGACAGCGCTCGCGTTGATGCTGCTCATCGGCGCCGGGCTCTTGATCAACAGCTTCGTGCGGCTGGTCAACGTCGATCCCGGCTTTGATGCCGACGGCCTGATCTCGATGAGCTTGTACATTCCGCCGGAGCCGGGAAGCACGGGATCACGCTGGGCGCCGTCGTACGAAGGCGAAGACCAGTACTGGAATACGTTTTACGCCGACGTGCTTGCCCGCGTCGAGGCGATCCCGGGCGTCACCGCCGCGGCCGGCACTACTTCTCCGCCGATTGTCGGCGGCGAAATCTGGATGGCGGTCGCCATCGAGGGCCGCGAAGCCGATCCGGAGAACCCCAACTACCAGGCTGACAACCGCGTCAGCCCGGGTTACTTCAAGGCGATCGGGACCCGCTTGCTGCGCGGCCGCGAGTTCACCGCCGCCGACGCGGACCCGAGCTTCAGCGGCGTGGTCATCAACGAGTCGTTCGCCGATCGATACTGGCCCCATGAGGATCCGATGGGCCGGCGCTTCCAGTACGGCACACTGCCCGACCCCGACGGCGACTTCTTGGATGTCATCGGCGTCGTTGAAGACACGAAACAAGGTGCTCTCATCGACGCCTCCACGCCGGAGTTCTTTGTTCCGTTCCTCACCGCGCCAATGCGTGCCATGACGGTGCTGGCGCGCTACGAAGGTGGCGCCGGTGAAGTTGCCGAGGGCCTGCGTGCAGCGGTTTGGGAGATCGACGCAGATTTACCCATCGGCCGTCTAGAAACCATGGATGTGACGATTTCCGGGTCGGTGGTGCAGCCGCGCTTCTACACGCTGCTGCTCACCGTGTTCGGTAGCGTTGCGATGGTGCTGGCGGCGGTCGGTACGTATGGGACGATGGCCTACAGCGTCGGACGGCGCAGCCGCGAGGTCGGCGTCCGCATGGCGCTGGGGGCGGGGCCGGGCAGCGTACTCGGCCTGATCGTGGGGCAGGGTATGAAGGTTACGGCGATCGGCATCGTGCTGGGCGTCGGCGGAGCGCTGGCGCTGTCGCGCTTCATCGAAGGGTTCGTGTTCGGCGTCACGCCCACCGACCCGGCAACGTTCGCCGCCGTGGCCGGCGTGCTGGCGCTGGTGTCGCTCTTGGCCTGCTACGTGCCGGCGCGGCGGGCGGCGAAGCTGGATCCGGCGCTGACGCTGCGCTCGGATTGAACAAGCCCCCGGCTTACCGGTAGTAGTCGTAGTAGTCGGCGCCCAGGTGGGTGATCTCTTCTTCGCCGGCCATGTAGCGAAGCGTGTTCTTCAGCTTCATCTGCTGGATGAACAGATCGTGCTCGGGGTACAGGCCGGGGGCCGTGGTCGGACTCTTGAAGTAGAACGACAGCCACTCCTGAATGCCCGAGAAACCGGCGCGCTTGGCGAGGTCGAGGAATAGAGCCAGATCCAGTACGATCGGCGCCGCCAGGATGGAGTCGCGGCACAGGAAATCGATCTTGATCTGCATCGGATAGCCGAGCCAGCCGAAGATATCGATGTTGTCCCAGCCCTCCTTGTTGTCACCCCGCGGCGGGTAATAGTTGATCCGCACCTTGTGGTACATGTCCGCGTAGAGGTCGGGATACTTGTCGGGCTGCAGGATGTGCTCGAGCACGCCCAGCTTGCTCTCTTCCTTGGTCTTGAACGACTCGGGATCGTCGAGCACCTCGCCGTCGCGGTTGCCCAGTATGTTGGTGGAAAACCAGCCGTTGAGTCCCAGCATTCGGGCCTTGAAGCCGGGCGCCAGGATGGTCTTCATGAGCGTCTGGCCGGTCTTGAAATCCTTGCCGCAAAGCGGCGTCTGGGTTTCCTTGGCCAGGTCGTAGAACGCCTGGAAGTCGCCGCTCAGGTTGGGAGCGCCGTTGGCGTAGGGGATGCCCATCTTGGCCGCCGCGTAGGCGTAGATCATGCTCGGTGCGATGCCGGGATCGTCGTTCTTCATGCCTTCCTCGAAGGCCTCGATCGATGCGTGCACCGGACCCGGCTCGAGAAAGATCTCGGTGCTGCCGCACCACACCATCACCAGTCGGGTGCAGTCGTTTTCTTCCTTGAAGCGCGTGATGTCCTCCATGAGCATCTGCGCGTAGTCCCACTTCGTGCCGCCGCTCTTGACGTTGGTACCGTCGAGCTTCTTCACGTAGGCATTGTCGAACACCGCCGGCATCGGCGTGATGGCGGAGAGCTCGTCCTTGATCTGGTCGAGCAGCTCGTTTTCGAGGACGCCGGCGTTCTTCGCTGCCTGGTAGGCGTTGTCCTCGAAGATGTCCCAGCCGCCGAAAACGAGATCGTCGAGACTCGCCAAGCCGACGAAGTCTTTGATCAGCGGCACGTTGTCTTCGGTGCGCTTGCCGATGCGGATCGTTCCCATCTGCGTAAGCGAGCCGATGGGTTTGGCGATGCCTTTGCGGGCGGCAATGACACCGGCGATGAAGGTCGTGGACACGGCCCCCATACCGGGCGTGAGGATGCCGAGGCGGCCCTCCCCGGAGGCGATAGTTACGGTCGGTGCGTCGCCCATGCGGCTTGATTCCTTTCGGCGGTCGGCATGCCCGACACGGGCGCGCCGACCGTTCAGTTCCAGAGGTGCCGTGACCCGGGTATCGGGGATCCCGACCCGGGGTTCAGACAATTAGCAGCCTACATTATCGGCTGTAGCGGCGTGGGTTGCGATCCGGTCGCCGAGGGAATCGCTCGCTCGGCGTCGTCCGCGTTCCTTGGGTCGAGGCGTGGCGCGGCGAGTGCCTAGTGGGGAGACTCGCCGGTGCTGACCAGCCGCTTGTACTCCTTGCCGATCTTGTAGGCGAGAAACAACCAGACGACGGCGACGCCCATATTGATCAACGCGAAGCCGGCTGTGGACAAGGCGAAAACCGCGCTACCGAGAAACACGACCACCGCCTGCAAGGTATCGCCGACGCGCGAGAAGAACGAGTCGATCGTTTGCTTCGCTTTGTACTTTTGCTCGCGTGTCATCGGCAGGAACAGCATCTGGCGGACGGTGTTGTTGAGCGAGTAGTCGGTGGCGTTTTCCGCCGTCTTCGCCCAGCGAATGACCGGGAACAAGGGCAGCAGCGCGATCAACCCCTAGCCGCCCAGCGAGATTATACGCCGGATCATCAGCCCGATCCCGACGCCGAAGAACTGCACGACGCGCGACACCACGAACAGCTGAATCAGGAGGCCGGCGACGTTCACGACGCCGAAGAAGCTGGCCTTCAAGATGGTGATCTGCTGGGTGAAAGCGGCGCCTTCGGTTGCTCCGGACACCGCCACGGCAGCGTCGATCATGGCACGGTCGAGTATGTACTCGCCGGTGGTGTTGACGAGGTTGAGCAACATCATCAGCAGCCCGATCATCAACAGGTAGCGGGTGCGGAAAACCAGAGCGAAAGCGCCCGTCGTCTCGCCGCCACCTTTCTTGGCCTCGTCCGGTGCTTCTTCGGGGGCGCGCGGGGCGGCGCCGGCATCGTCGTCCGCCTCGGACAAATGCACATCTTCGCCCTGGGCTCGCGACAGCAGCTTCTCGATGTCTTCGATGCGCATCGTGCCGGTCGCCGTCATCATCCCGGTTGTTTCGGCTTTCGGCAGATCGGCTTCCTTGAGCCGGCGCTCGCGGCGGTCGACGTAGTTGGTCACCTGCACCTGTGCGAACAGCAGCGCGGCGCCGGTCAGCAACAACATGCCGATTCCCAGGCTCCCCGCCATCGAGGCAACGTAGCTGGCGCCGACAACCGCGCCCAGCGACTGTCCGAAGGCGACGATGGGGAACAGCCGCTCGCCCTCGGGCTTGGTGTACACGTCGTTCGCAAACGACCAGAACTGGGCGATGATCATGACGTTGAACACCGCCACCCAGGCGTAGAACACGATGCCGATGTTGAGCCCCGAGGCCCACAATCCGTAGAAACCGATGAAGCTGGCGACGAAGAACATCGTGACGATGTTGATCAACCGGCGCCGCGGCAGGCGGTCGGCCAGCTTGCCGTACAGCGGCACAACGATCGCCAGCAGAAACACGGCCCCGGCCGACGTGTAGCTCTTGGCGTTGGCGCCGAACTCGCCGAGTATCAGGCCGTCGCGGATTGCCTTGATGATGTAGTAGCTGGCGAGCAGCAAGAAAATGTTGCTCGACAGCAGCAGCGCCGTTATGCCTTCACCGGCCCGGACGTCGGCGAAAAGGCGGAGAAAACGGTCCAGCAGGCTGGGGGAGTCATTGTTCGACATGGGCGCGAGTATATAGCCCTCGCCGGCCGCGGCCGGCGACACGAAGCCACAGGGTGAAACCTCTCCGACTCTCGTTCGTATTAGTCAAGTGACTAATAGTCACTCGACGGATATCATCACCGTCGCGACCCGGCGGTAGCGCCGGGCGAGTCTGATATCGGTTCAGGAGTTGCCCATGAGCGAAGCACGCGACATCGACAATCACCTTCCTCTAAAACCCCGTGACTATTTGATCTTGTTCGCCCTCGTCGGGGGCGAGGTTCACGGCTACGGCATCCTCAAGCAGGTGGCGGACGAGTCGGACGGCGGCGTGCACATGGACCCCGCGAATCTGTACCGGGCCCTCAAGCGTCTGATGAGGCAGGGGATGGTCGACGAATCCGACCAGCGCCCGGCGCCCGATCTCGGCGACGAACGACGTCGCTACTACGCCCTGACCCATCTCGGTACTCAGGTACTGGCGGCCGAAGCGGCGCGGTTGCGGGTGCTCGCCGATGCCGCGGTGACCAAGAAGTTGATCCCTCAGTCGAGAACCGGATGAGCTTGAGCCGCGCCATCTACCGCTGCTTGTTGCGCGTTTACCCGCGAGACTTTCGCGCCGCTCACGGTGCCGACGCTGCCGACGTTTTCGTCGACCTGCATCGGGCCGCGTGGAGCCGGGGCATCGTGTCCGGCATCGGGCTGTGGTGGCGAACCGTGGGCGCAGTGATGCGCGGAGGGCTGCACGAACGCCGCGCCGGGGCGCCGGCGCAGCCCGGGCCCGGCGGGTTACGGCCGCGACTCGGAGGACGCATATTCAACGGAGAGTGGCGTCGTGACGCCCGCTTTGCCGTGCGTTCGCTGCGCAAGAGTCCGGCATTTACCGCAGTCGTTCTGTTGACCCTGGCGTTGGGTATCGGCGCCAATACGGCAATCTTCAGCATCGTCAACGCAGTGCTCGTCGAGCCGCTGCCGTATCCCGAGCCTGAGCGCCTGGTTCGCATCTCGTGGCAATGGACCCGCGGCCAGCAGGGGTCGGCGCTGACGGCCCACAAGGTCGAGTTCTGGCGGCGGAACTCCAGAGCATTCGAATCGGTGGCGGCAATCGGCGGCGCGACCGGTGGGGTGACGGGGTTCAACCTGGCATCGGATCCGGTACCGCAACGCTTGTCGGGGATCCGTGTATCGCGCGACTTCTTCCGCGTCTTCGGCGTCGAGCCGGCGCCCGGCCGCGGCTTCACGGCCGACGAAGACGCTCCAGGAGGCGCGAAATCCGTCGTGATCAGCCACGAACTATGGCAGCGTCAGTTCGGCGGTCGCGAGGATGCGGTGGGTGGCGACCTGTTGATCGATGGCTTCAATCACACGGTTGTCGGTATCCTGCCCCGGGAATTTCGTTTCGGCTCCGGCGTCGACATTATCGTTGCGCTCCAACTCTCTCCCGATCCCACCGACGGCGCGCACAATTACCGGGCGATCGGGCGCTTAGCGCCGGGAAGCAGTCCCGAGCTTGCGGCCGCTGAGGCCGTGACCATGTTCGACCTGTACTTTGCGGCGTTTCCCGACGGCGTACAGCCCGACAACAACGCGTTCATGACCGAGAGCTATTCGGCTTTCATGGTCGGCGACGTGCGCCAGAGCCTGCTGCTCGTGTTCGGCGCGGTGGGCCTG
The DNA here is from genome assembly GCA_965371275.1 of uncultured bacterium. Lineage (GTDB taxonomy): Bacteria > Acidobacteriota > UBA890 > UBA890 > UBA890 > CBDCBL01. The sequence continues at coordinate 8,547 of CBDUXW010000068.1, forward strand.
GTGTTGCTGATCGCCTGTGCCAATGTCGCCAACTTGATGCTGGCGAGGGCGGCTTCCCGGAACCGAGAAGTGGCGATTCGCTCCGCTCTGGGTGCCAGCCGCGGCCGGTTGTTCCGGCAGATGCTGGTCGAGAGTCTCCTTCTGGTCTTCGCCGCCGCGGCGCTCGGCGTGTTGTTTGCCCGCTGGACCCTGAGCTTGCTGATCGGGCTCGTGCCGCTGTCGATTCCGCGCCTCGATCAGGCGGACATCGATCCGATCGTGCTCGGGTTCACGCTTGCTGTGGCGGCGACGACGGCGCTCGTCTTCGGTCTGACGTCCACGCTCCGGATCTCGACAGCGGAACTCGGCGGCTCCTTGAAGGATTCCAGTTGTGGTTCGACCGACGGCGGCGGTCGAGCCGCCGTGCGCAGCACGTTGGTGGTCGCCGAGGTTGCCCTGGCAGCGCTGCTGTTGGTGGGGGCGGCGCTACTTCTCAGTAGCCTGGCGGCTCTGCAGTCCGTGAGCCTCGGCTTCGATCCCGAGGGCTTGCTGGCCATGGAGATCTCGATGTCCGGTGAGCGCTACGCGTCGCCGGCGGCGAGTTGGGCGTTCGAGCGCGACGTGCTCGAGCGCATTCGGGCCCGTCCCGGCGTCGTAGCCGCCGGCGCCATTACCAGCGTACCTCTGGAACCCGGTCTGAACATGCCCACCGATGCCGCGGTCGATGGGGAGTATCAGAGAATGACGATCGAGTATCGCCCCGTCAGCCCGGGCTACTTCGCGACGTTGGGGATTTCTGTCGTCCGCGGCCGCGCTTTTGTGCGCGGCGCCGCCGAGCCCGCACCTGTGGCCATCGTCAACGAGACGTTCGCGCAACGCTTTTGGCCGCAGCGTGCCGCTATCGGGGAGCGGCTCATCGTCGGCCGCGAGTTCGGCGGCTACGAAGGGCCGTCGCGCGAGATCATCGGCGTGGTGGCCGTTGTGCTCGAGGTCGGCGTGGCGGCGCCGCCGCCGCCGACGGTGTTCGTGCCGCGGTATCAGGCGCAGCCGGCGCTCAACGCCATGATCAACCAGGTCTTTCCGACGGTCTTCATCGTTCGTGCGACCGCGTTCGACGGCTTGACCGAATGGCTGCGCACCGAGGTGGCGGCGGTCGATCCGTTGCTTCCGGTGGTGCGATTCCGCACGATGCACGAGGTGGCGACCGATTCGATCGCCGGATCGCAGTTCAACGGCTTCCTGATGGGTAGCTTTGCCGGCCTGGCGCTGTTTCTCACCTCCATAGGCGTCTACGGCGTGCTCTCGTATTCGGTGAGCCGGCAAACCCGAGAGATCGGTGTCCGCATTGCTCTGGGCGCGCCGCGCGCCCGCGTGATCGGCGACGTTGTATGGCGCGGGCTGCGGCTGGTCGGCGGCGGGATGGCGTTGGGGCTCGCCGGCGCGTGGTGGATGTCGCGTCTCATCGAGGGCATGCTGTTTTCCATCAGCCGTACGGATCCGCGGATGTTCCTCGGAGTTTCGGGGCTGCTCGTCGCGGTTGCGTTGCTCGCCTGCCTCGTTCCCGCCTATCGCGCCGCCCGCGTCGATCCCATCGTCGCTCTGCGGCCGGACTGACATTTCTGACCAGGAAAGCACAGCACAAGCAGCTG
>CBDUXW010000069.1:0-10159 GCA_965371275.1 uncultured bacterium
GCGGCACCTGGCGGCGCGACATGGTCGCCAGGTTGCGGCCGGAGACAACGAGCTGGCCGCTGGTCGGCAGCTCGGCGCGGTACAGCAGGCGCATCAGCGTCGTCTTGCCGGCACCACTCTGCCCCGTCAGAAATATGAACTCACCCTCGTCGATCTGGAAGGTGATATCGCGCAGTGCCGTGATGGCGCCGTAGCGTTTGGTTACGTGGAAGCTGCGGATCATCCTTCGAGCCGGGCACGCAGGAGCTGCTGCACGAGCTCCGGGTTGGCTTTGCCCTCCGTTGCCCTCATCACCTGCCCCATCAGAAAACCGAAAACCTGGTCTCGGCCCTCGCGGAACGCCGCCACTTCGTCGGGGTGCTCATCCAGAACCCCGTCGACCACCGGGCCCAGCTCCTCGCTCGCCGAGATCTGCTCCATTCCTTCATCCGCGATGATATCCGCGGCGGCGGCTCCCGTCTCGGCCATCCGCTGCATAACTTTGCCGGCGAGGCCCGCCGCGACGCCGCCCGCGGCCACGATTTGCAGCAAGGCTGCCAGTTCCGGCGGAGATACGGGGAAATCGACGATGTCCCGCCCGTGCTCGTTGAGCCAACGGCCGACCTCGATACGCACCCAGTTGCCGGCCTCGCCGGGCGCCGCCCCGGCGGCCACCAGAGCCTCGAAATAGTCGCCACGCGCCCGTTCCTCGACGAGAACGGCAGCGTCTTCATGGGGTATCGCCATATCCGCCACCAGGCGGTCGAGCCGCGCCAGCGGCAGCTCCGGCAGCGCTTCGTCGAGCTCGGCAACCGTCGACTCGTCCAGGACCACCGGCACGAGGTCGGGGTCGGGAAAATACCGGTAGTCGTGGGGGTCTTCCTTGGTGCGCATCTGCACGGTCGTGGCGCTGCGCTCATCGAACAGGCGGGTGCATTGAAGCAGCGGCCGGCCGGCGACGAGCTCGGCGGTCTGCCGCTCCACCTCGTGGCGCAGTCCTTGGCGCATGAAACGAAACGAGTTGAGGTTCTTCAGCTCGGTCTTGGGGTTCAGCTCCGCTTGCCCACGCCGCCGCACCGAGATGTTGGCATCGCAGCGCAGGCTGCCTTCCTCCATGTTGGCGTCGGTCACCCCGAGATACAGCAAGGTGTTGCGCAGGCCGCTGAGAAAGGCGCCGGCTTCCTCGGCGCTGCGCAGGTCGGGCTCGGTGACGATCTCCGCCAGCGGGACGCCGCAGCGGTTCAGGTCGATATAGGTGCTGGCCCGGGACCGCGGCATGCCCGTGTGCACCGACTTGCCGGCGTCTTCCTCCAGGTGCAGGCGCGTGATGCTGACCTGACGGCGCTCCCCCTCGAGATCGAACGCGAACAGGCCGTGCTCCGCCAAGGGCTGATCGTATTGCGAGATCTGGTAGCCCTTCGGCAGGTCGGGATAGAAGTAGTTCTTGCGCGCGAAACGGCTGCGCAAGTTGATGGTGCAGCCGAGAGCCAGGGCGGCGCGGGCGGCGTAGCGGACCGCCTTGGCGTTGAGCACCGGCAACGCCCCGGGCATGCCGAGGCAGACGGGACAGGTACGGCTGTTGGGGGCGCCGCCGAAGCGGTTCGCACAGCCGCAAAACAGCTTGGTGTCCGTCTGTAGCTGAACGTGGATCTCCAGGCCGATGACGGCCTCGAAATCGTCCTGGTGAGACTGACGCGACATGTCGACCTCGCGCTCACGCGCAGCGCCCGGACGCGCTCCCCGGCCCGCCGCCGCCTCCTAGAGATCCGTCAAGTACGGGTTCACCTTCGGCCGCTGTGCGTCGTCCTTGCCGGCGTCGGGAGCTTGCTTGGCGGGCGTACTTTTTCGCGTCGTCGATTCGGCTTTCTGCGGCGCCTCCGCGCCGGCTCGCCGTGAGCCTGAGCCTGAGCCTGAGCCTGAGCGCTTGCCGCGACGCCGCCGCCTGTTAGCCGGCCGCTCCTCGGACTTGCCCTTCTCATCACTGCTCCCGGCAACCACCTTCTTGGTGCGCCGCCGACGGTCGTCGGTCTGGCGCGCCGACTCCTTGGCCTCGTCGCCGCTCTGGGTAGTCTTCTTGCGTCGCCCACCACGCCGGGATCCACCCCGGCGCGACCGACGGGAACGCTCCGGCCGGCCGTCAGCGGCCTTCTTCTCGCCCTCTTCTGCCGGCGCCGCGGCGACTGCAGTTGCGTCGTCGGCGCCGGCTTCCGTCGCCTGCGCCGCCACCGGTGTGCGGCCACGGCCACGGCGTCGACGGCGCGGGCGCCGGCCGTCGTCGGTGCGCTTGCCGGCCTCGTCGGCAGGGCGCGGCGTGATGCCGGTTTCCAGAGGACCTTCTTCGAGGGCGAAATCGAGGCGCCGGCGCGCCGGGTCGACGCGGGCGAGCTGCACGCGCACCTTGTGGCCCAGTGTGATCTCGCGACCCTTGGTTTCGCCGCGCAGTGTGTGGCGGCGCTCGTCGTACACGTAGTAGTCGTCGGTGAGCGAGGAAACGTGCACCAGACCGTCGATGAAGAACTGATCGAGCTCGACGAAAAAGCCGTACGAGTGCACGCCGGTGACGAAAGCCTCGAAGCTGTCGCCCACCTTGTCGGCCATGAACTGGGCCATCTTCCAGGAGACGTAGCGGCGTTCCGCATCCTCGGCGTTGCGCTCGCGCTCGGAGCTTTCACGACCGATGCGCTCCAACTGTGCCTGAAACGCCTCGAAATCGAACTCCGGTTGCTTCGTGCTGCCGCGATCGAAGCGCAAAATCCGATGCACGGCAAGGTCCGGATAGCGCCGAATCGGCGACGTGAAATGGGCGTAGCGCTCCGATGCCAGCCCGAAGTGGCCGACATTGTTGACCTGGTAGCGGGCCTGCTTCATGGTGCGCAACATGAGATAGATGAGCACCCGCTCGCCCGGCTGGCCCTCGAGATGCTCGACCAGCGTCTGGAAATCGGACGGGCGCGGCCGCGAGCCGCCACCAAGGCTGAGTCCCAGGCCGCTGATGAACTCACGAAAGCTGTCGACCTTGTCGATGTCGGGACCATCGTGGACGCGAAACAGCGCCTGCATGTCTTCCCACTCGAGGTGTGACGCCACGACCTCGTTGGTGCGGATCATGAGCTCTTCGATGATGCGATGGGCGAAGTTGCGCTCCGATCGCACGACGTCCTCGACCTCACCGCGCAGGTTGATGAGCAGCTCCGGCTCGGGAAGGTCGAAGTCGATGCTGCCGCGCGCCCCGCGATACTTGCGGAGAACCTCGCACAGCTCGCCCAGCAGGCGGAAATGATCGACGTGATCGGCGTATTCTTCGGCGAGCTCAGCATCGCTGCCGTCGAGCAGCGCCGCGACCTGCCGATACGTCATGCGCGCGGCCGAGCGAATAACCCCGTCGTGGAACTCGTAGTTGACCGTGCGGCCGGCGGCGTTGATTTCCACGACCACCGATTGCACGAGCCGGTCGACGCCGGGCTTGAGTGAGCAGATCTCGTTGGAGAGCCGCTCGGGCAGCATCGGCACCACACGGTCGGGGAAATACACCGAGGTGGCGCGGAGCTGGGCTTCCCGGTCGATCGCCGAGCCGACGGCGACGTAGGCGCCGACGTCGGCAATGTGCACGGCGAGGCTGTAGTTGCCGTTCGGCAGCTTCTGCACGTACACGGCGTCATCGAAATCCTGGGCGCTTTCACCGTCGATCGTGACGATGGGCAACTCGCGGAAGTCCTCGCGTCCCTCGATGTCGGCCTCACCGACCTCGGTCGGGATCTGCTCGGCCTCCGCCAGTACCTCGGCCGGAAACTCGTGCGGTAGCTGGTACTCGCGGATGATCACCTCGACGTCGATCTTCGGGTCGCCGGCATCGCCCAGAACCTCGACGATCCGACCTTCCGGATTACGACGACCTTCCCCCTCGGGATAGCTGGTGATCTCGGCACACACGATCTGCCCCGGCTTGGCGTCGCCGATGTCACCCTCGGCAACGTAGACCTGGTAGCCGACGCGGACGTCGAGCGGCACGACGTGGGCGAAGCTACGGCCGCGCTCGAACGTACCTACAACCTGGGTGCGAGCGCGGTGCAGAAGGCGAATGATGGTCCCTTCCGGCTTGCGCCCGCTACGCGGCTCGCGGCGGGCGATAACGAGATCGCCGTGCATGGCGTCGCCGAGCTTGTGGCGCGGGATGTAGAGGTCCTGCTGCCCCGGATCGCGCGGAACAACAAAGCCGAACCCCTTTTCGTGGCACGCCAGCGTGCCGACCACGAGGTTCATGCGCGCCGGCAGCCCGAAGCGCTTGTCGCGCGTTTCGACGATCTTACCGTCGGCGACCAGGGCCTCGAGGGCGGTGTTCAAATCGGCCCGTTGCGCTTTGGGGATGCCGAGCTTTTCGGCAATCCTGCCGCCCTTGATGGGGCGTGTCGCGCTCTTCTCGAAGAAGTCGAGGAGACTCTGCGTATCAGCGGGATCGAAGGTTGAAGAGGGAGTGTCTGTGGGTGTGATGGATTCTTCTGTCATCTGAGAATGGTTCGGTGGACCGCGGGCCGAATCGCGCAACTCCTCGACGAAGCGTCCTTGTCTGTACCATTCCCGGGCTAGCAGGGCTACGAGGTATCGACAAAATTGGACGCTGATTCAAGTCTCAGAAACGGCGCCTTTGCGCCGCAGATGGGTGCGCCGAACGGCCTCCCACGGATGGAAACTTCAGTTACGATAACATAAATCGATGCTGAGTGAACGACGTTCTTCATTGGCCCTGGTGGTCGCCGTGCTGGTGCTTCTCGGGTTCGCCTTGGCGGCCCGCGTACCGGTCCACAAGCAGGGCTTCTTCAGCGACGAGGCCACCTACCACATGATGGCCTACAGCCTCGCCTACGATGGCGATCTGCGCTACCAGCCCCGCGACCTGGCGCGCGTCTACGAGCTCGGCTACAGCGCCGGCCCCAGCGGCATCTTTCTCAAGCGCGACGCCGACAGCGGGCGTATCTACTACTCCAAGGCCTTCGCCTACTCGCTGGCCGCGGCGCCCTTCGTGCGCGTCTTCGATGACAACGGCTTCCTCGTGCTGCACGCCCTGCTGTTCGCGGTGGTGCTGGCGGCGGCGTACGCCTACTTGCGGCGCGCCGTATCCGACGCCAACGCCGCGACCTACGCGCTGACCTACTTTCTCGCCTCGGTGTGCCTCGTGTACTTCTTCTGGATCACGCCGGAGTGGTTCAACCTGAGCCTGATCTTCATCGCCACCTTTCTGTGGCTCTACAAGGAAGCGCCGCCCGGGTGGACGGACGGCGCCCGCGTCGCCCGCATTCGCCGCCTCGAAGGCGGCTGGACCGACATCGCCGCCGCCGTTCTCTACGGCATCGCCGCGTACTCCAAGCCGCCCAACGTGATCATCGCCGGTTTCTTCTTCCTGTGGCTGCTCTACCGGCGGCGCTGGCCCCGGTTGACCGCCGGCGTGGTGGCGTTCGCCCTGGTCGTCGGCGGCTTCTTCGCCGTCACCACCGCGAATACCGGCGACTGGAACTACATGGGCGGCGACCGCAAGACCTTCAACGCGGTCAGCGGCTATCCGTTTTCCTCGCCGATCGACACGTTCGACACCGTCGGCATCCCGATGGTCACCAACCTGTCGGACTATAAGGACCGCATTCCGGTGCCCCGCGCCCTGGCCGCCGACCTGATCTACGTGTGGGTGGGCCGCAACGCCGGCCTGCTCGTGTACATGTTCCCGGCGGTCATGGCCCTGCTGATGTTCGCGGCGACGCCCAACCGCTCGTGGCGCGGGCCGCACGCTTTCGTGCTGGCGGCCTGGGCGGCGTCGATTCTCGCCTACGTGCTGGTGATTCCCGACAACTGGATCGGTGGCGGCGGCACCATCGGTTCACGGTACTTCGTGTCGGCCTACCCCTTGTTGTTCTTTCTCATTCCCGCCGGTGTCGGCCTGCTCGGCGCGGTGGGAGCCTGGGTCATCGCGGCACTGTTTCTGGCGCAGATCATGCTCAATCCCTACGCCTCCTCGCACGACCCCAGCATGCACACCAAGGCGTTCCCCTTCCGCATGCTGCCGGCCGAGCTGACCCTGCTGAACAACCTGCCGTTCAACATCAGCCCGAGCTCGCGGCGCGTACCGCTGCACCCGGAGGAAAACATCTTCGTCTACTTCCTCGACGACAACACGCACGGCCGCGAGCCCAACACCTGGGGCTTCTGGACGGTGATGAGCCACGACACCGAGTTCGTCATCCGCACCCCCTCCCCTGCCGCCTCGATCAGCCTGGAGATCCGCAACGGCCCGGTCGACAATCGCGTCATCGCGCGCCTCAACGGCGAGTCCCACACCACCGACCTGAGCCCCAATGAGCAGGTCAGCCTGCACTTTGAGCCCGGGCGCGGCTTTCCCTACGGCGACACCCGCCTGTACCGCTTCACACTCGACACCGACAGCGGCTTCGTTCCCAAGTTCACGCCGGCGAGCGGCAGCCAGGACTTCCGCGCCCTCGGCGTTTTCGTCGAGGTCCACGTCGAATACGCCGACGCCGGCGAGGCGACGGCGGCGCAGCGATAATTCCCGAAATCGAGACACCCGCGACGCGGCGCGGCCGCCTGCCCGCCTTTTGCTGCTGAGCTATACTTTCGCTTCCGTTGCCCAAGTGGCGGAATTGGCAGACGCGCTAGGTTCAGGACCTAGTGGGCTTCGGCCCGTGGAGGTTCAAGTCCTCTCTTGGGCACTTTGATGTAAGTCGCTGTAAGCAGAGCAGATTCAGGGGACTCGGCGGCAAAGCCCCCGGGTCCCCTTTTTACCGCTTGGTGGGTGAAATCCCACGTATATCCCACAACTCGACGAGCGCCGTGCCGCAAAGGTTTGACTGATGTCGGGAGCATCGCAGAAGCCCATAGAAGAGAAGGTGCTTGAGTGGCTGGAAAGCGAGGGGTATCCGCTCGAAATGCGTGTGGCCCGTGGTTTCCGGAAATGTGGCTTTCGGGTAATCCAATCCGAATACTACGACGATCCCGATACCGGGAAATCGCGCGAGGTAGATGTCGTTGCGGATGTCCTCAAGACTTGCGACCAGGACCGCTTTCGCACGTGGAACGTTGAGCTTGTCGTGGAGTGCAAGATGTCGAGTAAGCCGTGGGTGCTCTTCTCAAGCGGAAGCAAAATCGCCTCCCGAGCTCGTGTAGCACAGCGCTGCGCCTCGAAACTTGGGCAGAGGTACCTAATTCGCATCGCCAAGGAGAAGTGGGCGCAGGATCTTCCGCTGATGCAGCTACCCACGTCGGGTTACGGACTTACCCCAGCATTTGGTGGCTCTGATGCCGCCTTCGAAGCACTCATGAGCGCGTCTAAGGCTGCGGTGAGCCGGGTCGCGAAGTTTGACGACCTCGTCGCGCACACTCCCTTCACCGGGTTCGTGATCGTGTTTCCCGTTATCGTCGTCGACGGCCTATTGTTTGAAGCGTCACTGAAGACGGACGGCTCTATAAAGCTCGAGTCGCGGGATTCGGGAACGATTGTCTGGCGAAACCGCCTGTTCCAGGTTCCTCATACAATCGTGCACGTAGTGACACAGAGCGCCTTTTCGGGTTTCGCGACGGACGCTTTCGCAAGCGCCCACGCACTATTGGAAGAAATCGACGAGGAACACGACTCGACATAAGGCATCGTCGAGCGTCTCGCGCAATGGCGGGCCATCACCGGGCACAAAGAGGCGGTCGGACTTCAAATCCGAAAAAGCGCTCTGACGGCCATGCCGCCCCTCTGCCGCTCCCCCGTAGAGGCGGCCGGTCTCCCGGAACGGTTACGGTGACTTGCGCTTCTTCGGGAACAAGGCCATCAGACAGCCTCGTGCGTCCCCCGACGGCTCCAGACCAGAGAGATACTCTTCGCGATCGGCACTCGCAAAGGTCCGGATCAACTCCGGGTCCGCGATGATTCTCAGAATGGTTGACCTCAGCCAACCTTCGACTTGATCGAGCAGCTCGATTCGGTGCTGAGACAGAGCGCGAGGGTCCGCAGGCTTCCGCGAAATCGCTCCGTGTATCGCCTTGCAGCGCCAGTCATACGCCTTTCGGATCGCCTGCGTGAGGCCCGCGGGATCATCGCCGGGCTCAGCAAGGAAGGCACCGCCTCGTTGGGATATACGTCTCCGGAGTTGTAAGCCGTTCCGTGGCCCGAAGAGCGCCTCCATTGCAATCCAATCTGCCGCGTAGCGCATCCGCCATTCTCCCGCGGTCGAAAGGCCGACGTAGAGGGATCGGATCGCAAGCCAAAGACCCGTGTCCCCTTGATGGTGCGCGATGTCAGCAAGGCCGTTCGCAATTCGGTCGGCCGACGCAAGGTCTCCAGCGTTCATGCTTGGACCCCAGTCCCCGATTGTGTAGTAGAGCTGAAGGCAGCTACCCCAACAGCGAGACCCCCAGCTCCCGGCGTCGTACTCGGCGTGGACGACGGGCCCATACAGTAGCGGGGTTGGGTTGGCGAGCCACAGCGCAAGCAACGCCAACTGCGCCTGCTGGACATTCTGGTGCTCGTTCGAGTGCGGCCGCCCAGAGACAGGATCAACGCTGCCAGTCGGCGTGGGATTCCCGAGCGAGTTGGCTCGATAAGGAACCACCAGAGCAAAGCTCGCCGATTTGAAAAACTGGTCGTCCGACCAGCTAAGGAAACACTCAGATTCCAAGCCTCTGACCCAGCTAGGAATCGGCCGCAGGGTGACGTCAACGCCAACCTTAGCCCCGCTCCCAACTACGGCAGCGAACCCCTGAAATCGAGGCTCCACGGGGATCAAAGTGCACCAGTCTTTGTCTCTCGGCATTCACCTCAGCGTAAACGCCTGCAGCGACGCCGCCAAGGTTGAGAACGGGGCCACTCTATGTGCCAGTGAGCGTTGGAGGCGAACAAACGGCAGAAAAGCCCGGCGTCCACCCCGCCGCCGCCCCTCTACCGCTCCCCCGGCAGCACCAGCCGGTAGCGCTTCACCATGATCGTGTCGGTACCGTCTGTTGGCTCCGGGTGAGCTCCCCCTGAGGACCGCAGACAACCGCAACAAGTGGCAACAGCGGACACGGCGACGATCCGGGCGTGGGTTCATCTACCAGAGCCTCCGGCGACGGCCCTGGCGCATCAACGGCCACAGAAAAAGCCCGACGCCGTGAAGCGCCGGGCTTCGTGCTGCTCCGGCCGGAGCGGTTAGGTCTTGTAGGCCTCGGCCTCGGCCAGCGTCGCGGTGAGCAACGGCGGCCCGGGACCGTAAGGGCCTTCCAGAAGGCTCACGCCTGCGATGAGCTGGCGTGTCAACGGATGCCGTTGCAAGTATCGGTTGGCGACCGCTTCGAGTAGCGCAGCAAGCTCCGCCTCGGCAAAGACCGCAGCTACTTCCTCGCCATCGGCATCGGTCCAACAAACATGCACTGGCTTGAGAATACTGACGTGGAACTGCTCGAACAGGATCATGATTTCACCTCGCTCTGATCCACCACACCATCGACGAACGTCGCTAGTTCTTCACCGGGAACCAACTGCAGGAGCGTGCGCTGCTGTCCCTTCCCGTGAGCGGCGATGAACGTGGCGTCGTTCTCAGCGAGCAGCTCGAGCCGGACGCCGCCCTTGTTACGCCGTCGAGGACCCTGCAAATCAAGACCGGGACCCCTCATTCCGCCGAGCCACAACGAGATTGATTGATCGTCTTCTCCGGCCATCCACAGATGCACCATGTCGGCGTCGTGACCGTCTTCGACGGCCAAGATGACCGCTGCCCTGCCGCCGCTCCCGAACAACTTGATCCGGGGCCCGGCCTCATCGGCGTTGTCGGTGCAAACCTCCATGTCGATGCGCACGTTCCCCGCGTCGTCGACGATCTTGAGATGACGGGTCACGACGGTTTCGGCCGCGACGATCGGGACCGCGTCATGCTCGATGGTGGCGTGGGTCTTCTCTCTCATGACGTTGGGTTTCTTGTCGCCCATCAGATACCCTCCAATTGATCAGCGCCTTCGGGCGCAGGTTATGGGCCGTAGCGGTTGATTACCCGTCGAACGCTGCGGCCCTCTTTCGTGATACGCTTTAACGAATAAACAGGTTAACGAATATATTCGGTAACTACAAGTGACGAAACTCCACGAGAACATCCGTCGACTGAAAGACGCTGCCGACCTGACGGGCACAGAGGCCGCTCGCAGGGCCGGAATCAGTCAG
>CBDUXW010000070.1:0-10129 GCA_965371275.1 uncultured bacterium
CGTCACGCTCGACCCCGCCGCACGCGAACGCCTGAAAGCCCTGGGCTACCTGCGATAGCGCACATCCGCGCAAATCTGCCCAGGTGTGCGCATCCGAAGTGTGACATTACTTGTGATTGACGATCGCGGTTCATAGTATGCCCCGCGATTGGGGACCGACGTGATTCCGGCACGCCGCTCGGCGTCCGGGTGTGGTGCAACGCCATCAGTCGGAGGTCGCGCAGATGGGCGACGAAGTCGGTACCCGAAGCAACTGGTTCAAGCGCTTCGTGAGCTGGATCTTCTCCAAGCGGTTCGTGACCGCGGTCGGTGCGATCACCCTGATCCTCGTGCTCGTCGTCGGGTCGTATGGCGCCGTACGCCTGAATGACGACGAGCCGGTGACGTACGCCGACGACCGCGATCACTTCAAGTACGGCTCCAACGGTGGTGAAAGGGGCTACAAGCAGCAGCTCGGGTTCGGAATTCCGTACTGGATCTGGATTGCCTTGCCCGAAGTATTCCCCGACTTGCTGCCCGACGGGCAGGCGGGGCGTGGGTACGAGGCTTTCGGCATGGTCTACGAGGACGGCAAAGACCCGCGCTTCGACATGCCGATCGGCATGTCCATGCGCCGGGTCATGGGTGTAGACCGCGTCTACTTCACCTGTTCGGTTTGCCATACGGGTTCGGTACGCGAGGCGCCCGGCGCGGCGCGCCAGATCGTCCTCGGCATGCCGGCGAACACGCTCGATTTCGGTGCCCTCGGCCAGTTCATCGGACGTACCGCGGTGGACTGGCGATTCCGCGGCAGCTTTATCATGCCGAAGATCAGCGAGCTCGAAGAGCTGCGCGACAACGAGCACAACGGCACCGGTTACGTGCCGGCGGAGTTCGGTTTCATCGACAAGGCGATCTTCAAGTTCGTCGGCATCTCGATGATGCGCGACTCGTTGCTGGCGCTGATGGGACGGCTTTCTTTCCTGCGGTTCTCGACCTGGGGGCCCGGACGGGTGGACACATTCAATCCGCCCAAGGGGTTGCTGGGATTTCCCATGGACACGGCTCCGGAACACGAGATGATCGGCATCGCCGACCTTCCGTCGATCTGGAACCAGGGTGCGCGCAAGGGGATGTGGTTGCACTGGGATGGCAACAACTGCTCGGTGGATGAGCGCAATCTGAGTGCCGGCTTCGGCACCGGCGCGACGCCGGCAACGCTCGATAAGGAAGGGATCCTACGTACGTCTGACTGGTTGTGGCGTGATGCGCAGCCTCCGGATTTTCCGGCGGAGCACATCAACCGCGAGCTCGCCGCCGCCGGCGCGCCGATTTATCAGCAGTACTGCGAGAGTTGTCACGGCGTGCGTGAGTCGCCCTACCGGCAGGTCGGCGACGGCAGCCTCGTCGGCACCGTCACGCCGATCGAGGAAATCGGCACCGACCGCTGGCGGCTCGATTCCTACACCCCGGAGCTCGCGCAGGCACAGAACTCGTTGTACGCGGGGTACCCGCTGGCCGGTGACCTGGCATGTCAGGAATACGTCGAGACGGCGTGCCAACCCGATCAACCGCTCGAGGAATACCGCGCCCTCCGGGCGCAGTGCTACCCGGCGCGGTTCACGAGCTTCCGGAAGACATACGGTTACGCCAACATGCCGCTCGATGGCCTCTGGCTGCGGGCTCCGTACCTGCACAACGGCTCGGTGCCCGACCTGACGGCGCTGCTGGAGCCCGGTGAGTCGCGGCCCGCGATGTTCTACATCGGCTACGACGTGTACGACTTCGAGCGGGTGGGGTTCGTTACCAGCGGCCCCGACGCCGCAGCTCGCGGGTGGCGCCTGGATACGGCCGTGGCGGGCAACGGCAACCGCGGCCACGACGGCTACGCCTACGGCACTCTTCTGGATCCCGAGTCGAAGCGGGCATTGATCGAATATCTGAAGACATTTTAAGACAAGGCTCACGATGACCAAGAAGCTCAGCTCCAAGTGGAAGCGGCGCCTCGTAAAGGCCGTCGTCATGATCCTTGTGATCGGGTCGCCGCTGGCGTCGTTCGCCTACTACAAGTTCTTCCGCGATGTGCCGCAACCCGAATGGATCACGTCGGATCCGGAAATGAACTTCCTATACGGTTCCATCGGTTCCGAGAGCGCCGCCGGTATTCCGTACTGGCTCGTGGTCGTGGCGCCGCGCGCGTTCGGCAATCACTTGCCGGGTCCCGGGGGCTACGCCTCTTTGGGCCTGCCGTGGGAGGAAGGTAAGGAGTTCCCTGTCGGCTTCTCGAAAAAGACCGTCGGCTTCGAGCGTGTTGGTTTCAACTGTGCGCTGTGCCACGCCACGCAGTACCGCACGGAGCCGAATCAGACGCCGACCATCGTCGCCGCCGGCGGCAGCCATACTGCCGATATCCAGGCGCTGCTGGAGTTTTTCAGCAAGGCCGCCCAGGACCCGCGGTGGAATGCCGACACTATCCTCACCGAGATCGATCTGGCGACGCAGCTCAGCTGGATCGATCGGATGCTGTACAAGTTCCTGTTCATTCCGCTGACGCGGAGGCAGCTCATCGAGCAGGGCCAAGATTTCGGCTGGTCCGACTCCCGACCACGCTGGGGGCCGGGTCGGGACGCGCCGATGAACCTGACCAAGTTCAACTTCCTGCAGATGCCCGACGACGGCAGCGTCGACAACACCGACTTTCCGTCGATCTGGAACCTCAAAGTGAGGGTTCAGGAAGGCCGTGTCTGGCCTGAGGACGACTACGCGCGGGTGGCGGACTTTGCGCGGCTCGGCATTCCGCAGTCGCGCCTCATGCTGATGAACCTCGCCGGCGACACCACGTCGTATCGCTCGGTGCTGATCGACTCGGCGATGGGACTGCAGGCGCAACCCTCGCCGTTTTTTCACCAACGCATGGCGGACCTCGAGGAATGGCTGCTCGAGCTGCCGCCGCCGGAGTATCCGTTGGACATCAATGCCGAGCTCGCGAGTCGGGGTGAGCAGCTTTTCGAGGTGCATTGCGCCGCTTGCCACGCCCCCGAGCGCGACAATCGCCTCGGCACGGTGATTCCGCTGGCCGAGATCGGCACCGATGCCGAGCGCACCAACGCCTGGACGCGCGACGCCGCCAACGATGCCAACGACATCGTTGCCGAGTTCGGCGTCAGCCGTACGCCCATGAGCAAGCCCGATGACCCGGGGTACATCGCGCTGCAGCTCAGCGGCCTCTGGCTGCGGGCCCCGTACCTGCATAACGGTTCGGTACCGACGCTGCGCGCCATGCTCGAGCCGCCGCAGTGCCGGCCGACGGCCTTCTATCGTGGATACGACGTGCTCGACGGTGAAAACGTGGGCTTCATCGCGCAGCGCTGTGGCGACGCCGGTGCCGACGTGCCTCCCGGCTGCGAGCCCGTGGTCGTGCAGAGCGGCTGTATGCCCGAGCACGAAGGCTGGTTGTTGGACACGGCGGAACCCGGCAACGGTAACGGCGGCCACGATTTCGGCACCAGTCTTACCGATGAAGAGAAGCGCGCCTTGGTGGAGTTCTTGAAGACGCTGTAACTGAATCGACAAAGAGTGCCGAGCTCTCGCGGCCGGTCAGGAGGCTCGCGATTATTCGGCCATCGACAAGAAACGCAATTGGGACCTATAAAGGAGATGGGCTGATGCGGATCTCGGCGAAGCTCGCACGTCCCCTGATCGTGGTGTTGTTCGTTGCTGCGCTGTTTGCCATCGCGCTGGCCGGTGACGCGCTTTCCGCGGCCGGTCTTCACGTCACCGCCGTGACCGTTCAGGATGGAGAACAGAACGTCTACGAGCGGATGTTCGGCGATCCCGACTTCAGGGCCAGGGAAGAAGGCTTCACCGACGCGGAAAAGGTTGGCCGACGCATCTGGTTGTATGCCACAGCGGGCAACGACCGGTTCCACACCTACGTCTTCCAGCAACGCCTGGGTGTGCTCATCGACTGGTACCGGGTGCTGAATGCCGACCAGCGGCGCGAGCGCTTCTCTACGTGGGGATTGATCAACGACCCGGGTTGTTGCACGCCCGGTGACCCGGGCTGCCCGGCGACCAGCAAGGAAGAAACCTACGGCTTCGACTTTTGCATCGGCGACGAAGAGCTGCTCGAGTTCGTCGGCCGCGAGGGTTATCAGGACCCGGCCTGTTACCTGGTCGACGCCGAGTCGATCACCAGCACGCCGCACAACTCGCAGCGCCAGGACCCGTGCGACCTGGCGTTCGGTACGTCCACGGGTGCGCTCGGGCTACGTAAGTTCCCCAATCCGAGGTTCGACGCCGATCGGTGGCGGGCGCTCAACGCCCCGTTCGAAGGCGACATGGGAACCTGGGAGGGTTATCAGCAACGCCTCGAGGACGGCGCGGTGGAGCCGCCGTTCCTTATCGGCATGGCGTGCGGCGCCTGTCACATCGCCTTCGACCCGTTGAACCCGCCCGACGATCCGGCGAATCCTCAATGGGAGCATCTCGTCGGGACGGTGGGGAACCAGTACGGGCGCCTGTCGGAAATCATGGCCTCGGGAATGCCGGCCGACAGCCTCGAGTGGCAGATCTTCTCGCACGCTCGACCCGGCACGGTTGATACCTCGGCCGTACCCAACGATGGCGTCAACAATCCGGGCACGATGAACGCGATCATCAACTTCGCCCGGCGGCCCGTACACGAGGGCCAGATTCTCAAGTGGCGTCCGGTCACCAGTTGTCCCGCCGGGGCGTCTGGCGACGCCTGTTGGTGCGAGCCCGGCAAGCCCGGCAAGTGCTGGCAGAAGAGCACGCAAACCGAGCTGGTGCCCAACGTCCTGAAAGGCGGCGAGGACAGTATCGGCATCATGGAGGCGATTCAACGCGTGTACATCAACATCGGCTCGTGCTCGGAGCAGGCGTGGGTCAACCACCTTACCGACCTCCGGCAAGCCGATCCCGAGCAACGGCTGTTCGGCCAAACACCGTTCGATATCGGCCAGGCACGCCGCGACTGCGCCAACTTCCGCGCCATCGAAGACCGGCTGCCGGAGATCACCAGCTTCCTGTTGACGGCTCGGCCGACGGAGCTTTGGCAAGCGCGCGGCCTGGCGAACCGCGACCAGCTCGTGGCCCAGCTCGAGCTCGAGTTCGGCAGCGGTGCGGTGGAGCGCGGCCGGCAGCTGTTCGGTGCCAACTGTGCCCGCTGTCACTCGAGCCTCGCCGACGGCGCCGCCATTGCCGACGCCGCGAACCCGATCCCGCTGGATCCGGTGGCGTCGCGCGATTTCTACGCCGAGGATCCTGCGGTTCCGGGATTGCGCCTCGACTGGATGGGCAACGACCAGCTCACGCCGGTTACCGAGGTCGGCACGTACTCGAATCGGGCGCTGCACTCCAATCACATGGCGGGCCACGTGTGGCAGGAGTACGGCTCCGACGCCATGCGCGCCAAGTCCGCCGTCGATCCGCCGGACAATCCACCGGCGTTTCTGCCCGAGCTCGAGGAACGGCGCGACGGCGGCCGCGGCTACTACCGCAACATCTCGTTGTTGAGCCTGTGGGCGCACGCGCCCTTCATGCACAACAATGCGATCGGCCCGGAACTATGCGGCCCGGCGATCAGCAGCGACTGGCAAACCGACTCGCGCCGCAACTTGTATCGATCGCCGTACATGGACACCGACGACGACGGCAACCTGCGGTTCGACGCCAACGGCAACCCGCAGCGGATGCCGAACCCGCCGAGCTGCTGGGAGTTCGACGCCAACGTCGAGGGCCGGTACGAGCTCTTCAAGGAGTCGATGCGATTGCTGCTCAACGCGGATCAGCGAATTCCCAAGATCACGGTGTTGGCGGAGGACATCAGACTGCCGGTCGGCCCGGCAGGGATCATCCTGGGCAACGAAGGCGAAACCCGGCTCGAGGTGATCATCCCGGCCGGCACGCCGGCGGTGTTTCTCGCCAACCTCAGCCACAAGGAGCTGCTCGCCAACCTTGTACTGGCGCAGACCGATCGTCGCGAGCTCTCTCGACGCCTTTCCGAGCGTTGGGACGGCGTTGCCACCGATGCCGAGATTACCGACATGGTCGACGAGCACGCGGCCATCTTGAACGAGTTGCTCGACGCCGCCCCGCTCGGCGACGCGGCGCTGCGGACGTCGCGCAGCATCGACATCATAAGGGCGCACCGCCCGATGATTCAGCGGCTCTATACCAACGGCCGTTGGTTCATCGACAACTCAGGGCACACGTTCGGAGGCGACCTCACGCCGGACGAGAAGAACGCCCTGATCGCCTTCTTGGCGACACTGTGAACGGCGAGGAGACCATTCGATGAGACGATCCGTAAGTGGAATTCGCATCATCATGGCGCTGTCGATCGTGGCGGTCGGTTGCGGCGGCAGCGTCGACATACCGACAGCGGAGCCGGGCGCCGATGGTTTGCCGGTCGACCTGGCGCGGATCGAGTACACGTTGCCGTTGAGCCGAGAGGTACTCGATACGATCACGCCGGACAACATCGACACGCTCACACAGGAGCAGGTCGACCAACTCTACGCCCGTCTGTCGGCCGGCCCGATTCCCGATGGCCCCTACGACGGCGGTTTCTTCTTGCCGCGCGGTGAAGACAGCACGCGCTTCGGTGAGATCATCGGCGGCGGTGTGGCCGGTGGATTGAAGAGGCGCGTCGGCGACGCCAGCGTGTTCACGCTCGAGTGGGCCGGGACGCGCATCTGGGGGGGCAAATACTTTTTCCGTGACCAGATGCTGCTGCGCAACCGGATCGCCCGTCTCCTCAGTTTCCAGCTCTTGCTCGATGAGGCGCAGGAGGCGGAGCTGGAGTCGCACATCGACCCGGAGCTCGGCGAGTATCTCCTGTTCCCGGCGCAGCTTTACTGCGGCCAGTCGTTGATCGACGCGCGGCGGGAGTCGATCATCATCGACTACGCTTACACCGACACGATCGAAGGTTACTTCGCGCCGATCGACCATCTCGGTGGTCGCGATGGATTCAAGATCCGCGATGAGATCCGCATGGTGCGTCCCGGTTTCTACCTCGGGCGCGCCTACATGAACCGTGTTTTCGGCCTCAACTTCTGGGTCTACAACGAAGAGGTCGCGGCGGCCGGGGGCCCCGAGTGGCTGAGCGGCGCCGTGGTTGGCGAGGACTGCTTTGTCGGCGAACAGCAGCGGGCGGCCGGCTAGGGCCTGGCAATTGTTAACAGGCTCTAGCGCACGTCTGGCGCTCTGCGGTCTCGTCGGCTTGGCCCTCGGGGGCTGCACCGCGGGCGATGCGCCGACCGTTGCCGCGGAAGGCGCGTCACCTCGACCAGGTGCGGCACGAAGCTCGCCCGGCGGTGGCTCCGACCCGCACGACATCGTGAGCGTTGCGTTTCCCGGACCGAGTCTGCCGCCGACCGGCCGCTCGTTGTTCGATTTCGTTGTCACCGCCGAGGCCGACGACCCCCGTACCTTCAAGGTGCCGTTTCCGTTCGAGGCGCTCGTGCAACGCATCGAAGAGGTGGCGGGTTCGAGTGGCCGGGTTCGCAAGGTGCTCATCCCCATCGGCCGGTCGCTGCAGCGCAACGCCGCCAACCCGGAGTTCTTCAAGTATCCGCGTGCCGTCGTGGGCGTTACGCCGGCGATCCGGGAGGTCGAGAGGGATGAGCCGCACCCGGAAGGACGGAGAATACTGATGCTGCAGGACCGTCTTTTCCTCGGTTACCAGGAACGCGCCGCGATCATTGAGGTGATCAGCTACAACGAGGCTGCCGGCCGCTTCGAATTTCAGGTGGTGAACGACTACCGGGCGGGAGGCTCTCCCGAGGTCCGCTACGCGCCGCGCGGCGAGTGCCTGCCGTGTCATCAAAACCAGGCGCCCATCTTCTCGCGGCCATTGTGGGGCGAGACCAACGCCAACCCTTCGGTCGCATCGCGGCTGGCCGCCGAGCGCGACAGCTTCTACGGCATCCCGGCGCGGCAAGGCGTCGACGCTCCCGAGGCGCTCGATGTGGCCACCGACCGAGCCAACATGCTGTCGGTCTACCAGTTCGCATGGACGCACGGGTGTGGCGGCGAGGCGCCAGCGGCCGCCGCTTGCCGGGCCGCGGCGCTGATTACCGCCCTGCGCTACCGGCTTGCCGGGTCGCGCCATCTGCGCGCCCGTCCCGACGAGCACCAACGCGCCTTCGACAACGCGCTTGCCGGGTCGTTCGCACAACACTGGCCCGCCGGCGTCGCCGTGCCGAATCCCGACCTTCTCAACCGCACTCCCGATCTATCGCCGGCGCCGGCACCCGAATCCAACCTGCTCGGCTTGCCGGAAGACCTGCTTCCCGATCAGCCGATCAGCGACGAACAGATGCAGGAGCTCATCAAGCCGCCGCGCGACCTCGAGCCGTTCAACCACCGCTTGCCGTTGGCGATCTGGGGCGCCGCCGGCGTCGACCCGGTGATCGGCAAACGGATCGTCGAGGGGCTTGCCGGCATTTTCGACGCCGACGACATACGCCGCCACGTTGCTCATCTGCGCGCCACCGGCGCGGCTCCCCGGCGCACGGAACGCCGCCGCTACAGTTGCCGCATGCAGCCACAGGGCACTGTACCGGGCGCCTCGGTGCTGCTCAGCTTCGCGCTCGAGTGCGGCGATGTGGCGACGGATGGCGTGCGCATCAGCGGCACGCTGCGGTTGCGCCCCGATCTGTTGGCTGCCGGCACACTGGCCGTGCACCTCGTGGACCGCGATCGGTTGAGCAACCTTCAGGTGCTCGCCGCGCCGATCGTCACCCAGAGGGGCGTCTCCATGGTTGCCCTCGAGTTGCGCGAGCGCAGCGCGCGGCTGCGGCCGCGCTTCGCCGACGGCAGCGCCCTGGTGCGAGCCGAGCTTTCATGGACGGCCGCCGACTGGGATGCCGGCGGGTCGTTCGGGGCGACGGTCGAGGTGACATTGATCAACGACTTCGCGGTGCTGGTCGAAGCGATCGAGATATTGGCGGCGCGGTCGACGACGGAGATCGTCGACGCGCTTGCCAACCGGCCGTTCCGCCGCGTCGTTGTGCTGGGCACGCTGTTCCGCGCCCTGGGCATGTCCGAACCGGCGTGGTGTTGCATCGATTCGGGCTCCATGCCGCCGCCCCGGCTCGACGAACGTGGCGACGGTCGCAGTAGCCGTTGAGCGCGCCGAGGTGCATCCTCGGCGGTTGTCCTGCTGCAGGCGGTGGTGCTAGTCGTGCGCCGCGGCGCGCTCGCGCAGCACGAATTTCTGGACCTTGCCGGTCGAGGTCTTGGGCAGGGGACCGAATACAACGTGTTTCGGGGCCTTGAAGTGCGCCATGTTGTCGCGGCAAAAATCGATCAACGCCTCGGCGCTCTCCGCAGCGCCGTCGACGAGGGTGACGAAGGCGCAGGGCACTTCTCCCCACGTGTCATCGGGCTTGGCCACCACGGCGACTTCGAGCACATCAGGGTGCCGGTACAGGATGTCCTCGACCTCGATGCTGGAGATGTTCTCGCCGCCCGAGATGACGATGTCGTTCGAGCGGTCCTTGATTTGCACGTAGCCGTCGGGGTGCCAGACGCCCAGGTCGCCCGAGTGGAACCAGCCGCCGTCGAACGCCGCCTCCGTCGCTGAGGGGTTTTTTAAGTAGCCCTTCATCACGATGTTGCCGCGCAGGAACACCTCGCCCATGGTTTCCCCGTCCTTGGGTACCGGCGCGAGGGTTTTGGAATCGGCGACCATCACGCCCTCGAGCATGTGCCCCGGGACCCCTTGCCGGGACTTGAGCGCGGCGCGCTCCGAGGCGTCCTTGGCGTCCCACAGATCCGCTTGCCAGGCGCACAGCGTCGCCGGTCCGTACGTTTCTGTGAGCCCGTACACGTGGGTGACCACGATGCCCATGGCTTCCATCGCCTCGATCACCGCTGCCGGTGGAGCGGCGCCGGCGGTCATCGCCTCGACGCGGTGCTCG
Organism: uncultured bacterium; assembly: GCA_965371275.1. GTDB lineage: Bacteria > Acidobacteriota > UBA890 > UBA890 > UBA890 > CBDCBL01. The sequence continues at coordinate 9,933 of CBDUXW010000070.1, forward strand.
ATGCCGGTCTTTTCCTCGTCGGGTGCGTTCACGAGCGTGTTCAACACAATAGGCGCGCCACAGAAATGCGTAACCTTCGCCGATCGAATCAGGTCGAAGATCGGTCCCGAGCGTACCTGCCGCAGGCACACCGAGGTGCCGGCGTAGGCCGCCAGCGTCCACAGGAAGCACCAACCGTTGGCGTGGAACATCGGCAG
>CBDUXW010000071.1:0-10108 GCA_965371275.1 uncultured bacterium
CGTCCGAGTCGGGCTGGTAGACAGGATGTCCCGTTCAAGTCAGTGGCCCTCACCGGTGCTGGAAGCCCGTTGTCGGGAGTGCTCCGCTTTGATAGTGGTGTGCAGCCCGCCCCGCGGGGTGAACACGCCCTCGACCTCCGCCCACAGCGGGTCGCAGGCGTCGACGATGTCGCGCAGCATGCGATTCACCGCGTTTTCGTAGAAGATGCCGAGGTTGCGGTAGGCCAGGAAGTAGAGCTTCAGCGACTTCAGTTCCAGGCAGCGCTGGTAGGGGCGGTAGCGAATCGTGACCGTGCCGAAATCGGGTAGTCCCGTCTTGGGGCAAATCGACGTGTATTCGGGGTTCTCGATCGTGATCGTGTAGCCCTCGAATTGGCTCGGGAAGGTGTCGAGCGCGGGCAGTTCGGCGTCGATGCCGGCAGTCGCCTCGGCATCGCCGTAGCCGCCGGCCGTCGTAGGTTCGGTGGCGCGTAGGTCGATCTTCTGTTCGTCGTCGCTCATTTTCCCTCGTAAGCGCACCGGGCCGTGCATGTTTCCTGTACGACGACGCGTACGAGTTGCGGCAGCTCGGGCTTCAGCCGGTCCCAGATCCACATGGCGATGGCCTCGCTGGTGGGGTTCTCCAGGCCCTCGACGTCGTTCAGGTGCCGGTGATCGAGCGCGTCATGCAGCGGCGCGGACAAGCGGTGGATCTCATCGTAGTCGATGACCCAGCCGGTTACGGGGTCCACGTCGCCGACCACATGCACCTCCGCTTTCCACGAGTGCCCGTGCAAACGCCTGCACTTGCTGTATTCCGGAGCGTGGGTGAGCTGGTGCGAGGCCTCGAAGGTAAAGCTGGTTGCCAGTTCGAGGCGTGGCAGACCCATCACACGTTCACCATGGCCTGCTACACGCCTCGCTCGACATTGGGCCACAGGATCTTGTGTAGCTGCAGCTGCAAATGAACCTCGAGGCGATCGTGGAGGATCCACTGGGCGAGGGTGTTGGGGTCGAGCTCGTCCCAGACCGGAGAGAACAGCACCGCTCCCTGGTCGGTCAGCCTGTGCTCGCCCACCAACGTCGCGGCCCATTCATAGTCTTTACGGTCGGCGATCACGAATTTGACCTCGTCGTGATAGCGCAGGCGATCCAGATTTCCCAGGTCGTTCTTGTCGCACTCTCCGGACGACGGGCACTTCAGGTCCATGATTGCGTGCGCCCCCTGGGGGAGTACGGAGATGTCGTAGGAGCCGGATGTCTCGACGAGAACCGTCTTACCGCGTTTGAGCAACGCAGCCGCCAGCGCCGGCGTTCCCGGCTGTGCCAGCGGTTCGCCGCCCGTGATCTCAACGAGCGGGACGTCGTGGCGGCACGCTTCCTCGACCAGGGCGTCGAGCGTCCAGCGCTTGCCTTCGTAGAACGCGTATTCCGTGTCACACCAGCGGCAGCGCAGCGGGCACCCGGTCGTCCTCAGGAAAACGCAGGGCCGCCCCGCCCAGGTCGATTCGCCCTGGATCGATACGAAGATCTCGTTGATCGCAACGGAGATCTCCTCAAGGGCGACATCGCTGTCTTCCGTCATCGTGCGGTTTTCCGCGCTACTCGTCGCCGACATATTCCGTGGGGTCCTCGACTCCGGCATCCCGGAAGCCCTGCCGGCGGAGAATGCAGGCGTCGCAAATGCCGCAAGCTCGACCTTCAGGAGAGGGGTCGTAACAGGAATGGGTGAGGCTGAAATTCACCCCCAGCTCCATACCTTTGCCAATGATCTCCCCCTTGGTCAAGTCGATGATGGGTGCGTGGATGGTGTAGCGGTCGCCGCCCTCCGTCCCGGCCTTCGTCGCGACATTGGCGAGTTCCTCGAACGCCCTCAGGAATTCCGGCCGACAATCTGGATATCCTGAGTAGTCACGGGCATTTGCGCCGATGTAGATATCCACGATGTCGAGCACCTCGGCCCACGCCAGGGCGAGCCCCAGCAGGATGGTGTTGCGTGCCGGCACGTAGGTTACGGGTATCGATCGTCCGATTGCCTCGATGTTCTCCGGGTGCGGAACCGGAATCGAGTCGGTGAGCGCCGAGCCCCCTAACGATCGGAGATCGCACTCGATCACGCGGTGCGCCGCGGCTCCCAGGTACAGCGCTGTGCGGCGCGCGGCGGCGAGCTCGGCGTGGTGGCGTTGGCCGTAGTCGACGGTGAGCGCGTAGCAATCGAGGCCTCGCGCCCGAGCCATCGCCAGTACGGTTGCCGAGTCGAGGCCGCCGGACAGCAGAATCACCGCGCCCTTGCGTTCCTCGAGGCGGACGCCTCGCGGCTCGGTATCCGTGACCGTGGACAGGGATCCGCCGACATCTGCAGTGCTCGCCTGCCGATCGATGGGGTTCCGCTCGCTGGAGTCCATGGCCCTCTTCTAATATCTATCGCGGGCCCGCGGTTTCAAGCGAGATAGCAGATGGATTCTCGAGCCCGAATGTCGTGCAACGCCGCGGCGCGCCGTAGATCAGTCTTGGCCGCCCGACGGCGCCGGGCTGGTGACCAGCCGGCCGAAGCGTTCGCGCAACCCGTCGGCCGCACGGTGGGAGAACATTCCCGCGAGTACGGCGAGGGCCAGGAACCCCCACGGATTGATCGGCGCGTCACCCTGCTCGAGTACCAGAAGCATCGAACGAAACACGAAGAAGATCAGGATCGCCATCGAGCCGCCCTCGATGGGGCGCATGACAATCGACAAGGACCTCTTGGCATCGAACGTTCCGCTGCCCACGTCGTCGAAAAGTCGTGAGGCGCCACGGGTGATGGCGCCGAGAATTCCGATAACGACGCAAAGCTGCAACAAGACGGGATCGTTGATGTTCCCGTTCTCCTGCAGATTCGGATACTCGTAAAACAGGTATGCCAACGACGCCAGAAAGAACGCGATGCAATAGATGCTCAAGACGATAATCAGGATGACGTCGGTTTTGTCGTATTGCCTGTCGATCATTTGGGATTTCCCTTCGACATATACGCGCATCGCCCCTCGTACCCCCTCGGACACCGACTCGCAGCGCCCGGCTCGAATGTGATTCGATTCACAGCGACCACAGACTAATCGAAATGCCGGTCAAATCACAACCGGACGCCGTAACCATCGTCGTTTAACTCAGGAACTTCTGAATATTCATGTGGTCGGACCGCCGATGATCTCCAGCGCTCGCGCCTCCGCGACAACCTCACGATGCAGTGGAGCGAGGCCGTACGAGATCTCAGCCGGTATGCCGGGAGCGTCTTCCACGAACGCTTTCAGGGTTTCGTATTCACTGAGCGTGTGCTCCGCGAGCCACGCGGCGGCGTGATTCGCGAGGCCTCGACTCACCGCGGCCAAGGTGCGGCCGGCGGCGCGTGTGAGCGGCGTTGACACGCCTACTGCCGAATACGGTTCGCTTCCCAGCACTTGGATGAGATCGACGAGGCGCTGGGCCCTCGCTTCTGACGCCGCGGCCTGTACGGCGAGGATCCGGTGGACGCCGTCTTTGCCGCCGGCGAGGCCGGCGCGCAGCGGTGCTCCCCATCGCTCCACCGACAGCGCCCGCTGCAGCCGCCGAGCGACCCACTGCCTGCTGAGGGTGGGATCGTCGAGCATGCTGTCGCTCTCGGGCCCTAAGAACCGCTCTTCTGTGGCGTCTTGAGTGTTTTGCACAAGCGAACGATACACCGGCCCAAAAAAACTTTCCGATGGTTTCGGAAAAAACGATGCTCGTGACGTTAACAGTGTGCAACGCCATCCTGACGGGCTCGCGGCACACGGTCCCATCGGTCCCCAGGGATCGTGGCCGCGGGCCTTCTTTAGCAGGGTGTTGAGAAACTCCTGGGGGTGCCGTTCAGGAGTTTCTCAACACCCTGCTGCTCTCCCGGAGGCTGCGCCAGCGCTCATGCTAAAATGAGCCGCTTCTCGAGGACAGGGAAGAGGCCCATGTCGCAGACTCCGGTCGAGGTGCTCTCGGAAGTTGAAGTCGAGCGGCTGATCGGCCATCTCGATCCCAGCGACATTTGCGAGCTGCGAGATGCTGCGATCCTCGCTGCGCTCTATTACGCCGCCGCCACCGCGGGTGAGGTCGCCACACTCGACATCAAGGACGTCGACCGCACCGCCGGGGAGCTTCGCTTTCGGACCGAAGAGGGCCGGCGGCGCCGCGTCCCTCTCGAAGGTGCGCTGGCGGAGATCCTCGATCGCTATCTGGCGGAATCGCGCACGTTGTTGCTCGCCCACGGCGGCATGACCGGCGCAGACGAGCTGCCGGCCGTGTTCGTTACCAACAAGGGACATCGCATTCACGTTCAGGATGTGCGGCAGATCCTCGGTGCCCGCAGCAAGGCCTCGGGAATTACGACGCCGGTGAACTACAACACGCTGCGCCTGTCCCGTGCCTGGCATATGCGCGAGGCCGGGGAGTCTCCGGAGAAGATTCAGAGGATGCTGGGAGCGCCGTCTCGGTCGGGGCGTCGCGTCGTATAGGTAGCTGCCGGACGGGCCCGGCAAGCCCCGCTACCTACCCCTGTGAATCGTCCACGTATCCACCACCTCACCACCCTGAACCACCTGAAACTCGTCGAAGCACGCCACGGTCAGGCAGGAGTGGTTGGGCATGACCCGAATTCGCGTACCCACCGGCAGGGAGCGGTTCAGAATTCCGTGCTCCTGGCTCAGCGATGTGAGCAGCATGTCAGGATCGAGCTCGTTGGTGTCGTCTTGGTACACGGGGCCCATGCCCGCGGGACCGTGCTCGGAGCCTGTGTCTTTCGACATGGCGAGGGCCCCGGCGTCGACCACGGAATGCTCGGGTTGGCGTGAAATCACGCTGGCGAGCACTGAAACGGCGCAATCCGCGGCCGCGCAGGAGCCGAGAACCACCTGCATGTGGTCGTACAGCGCGTAATTGCCCGGCCTCGCCTCGGTGATTCCGTCGAGTGATTCGACCGCCGACATTGCCGGCGTGGAGCCGACGCTGACGTCGGGAACCTCTACCCCAGCGTCGCGCAACCTGTCGGCGAACGCCGCCATGACGCTGCGCTCCTGCTCGGCGATCGCGGCCATCTCGGCGTGATTCGTGGCGTGGTACGCGTGTCCCGAGTGGGTAAGGATGCCGGCGAACTCCAGATTTCCGGTGGCTTCGACGGCGACGGCCAAATCGACCGCCTGGTCGGATTCCGGATCCACGCCGGCGCGGTGATAGCCGCAGTCGACCTTGAGCCAAACCTTCTGCGCCCCGTCGTGTGGGGCGCGCGCGGCGAGTGCATCGAGCGCCTCGTGCGAATCGACGAGTAACCCGAGCTGGATGCGCGTCGCGAGCTCGAGCGCCTGGTCGATGCGGCTGATCGGCAGCGGACACGCCCACGTGATGTCGGTGAAGCCGTGATCGGCGAACGCCTCGGCCTCATAGAGCGTCGCAACCGTCAACCCGGCGGCGCCGGCGGCGACCTGCCGTTCGGCGACCTCGATGCATTTGTGGGTCTTGGCGTGGGGGCGAAGCTTCACGCCGAGAGCGCGCGCACGTGCCGCCATGTGCGACAGATTGGCGTCGAGAACGTCGAGATCGAGCAGCAGGGCGGGTGTCGGGAGCTCCTCGATGGAGCTCAACGAGCGGCCATCGACTCAGGGTCCATCACTTCGGCGAAGAGGTCATCGAGCCAGATCCCATCTTCGAAGTAACGCTCTTTCCAACCCGGGTTCACGGCGTCCAGCAACTCGGCGAGGCCGTGACCGATGCCGTAAAAGCTCGTCGGACTACCGCCGTCGTTGCCCAAAGCGGTGCGGATGAGCCAGTAGTTGGTGTGCGTTACCTCTTCCCACAGCCGTCCGTACGACATGGCGCCGGTCAGCGTGGCGAACCCCGGCTGGCGGCGAAAGCGGCCGTCATCCTCGAGATTGGCCGCCAGCAGCGAAACCTGGACCTGCGTGTAGCGTGCGACACCTTCTTTCCACGTTTGATAGCGGAAGTAGTTGTAGGCGTCGTCACCGTACTTGAGAGAGACGATGGTCTTGAGGTTCTGCAGCGCCGCCCACGAGGTCTCGGCGAGGAACTTGCGTTGCACGACGCGCGGCATCGTACGCGACCGGCTCCAGAAGTCGTAGAGCGAGGAGCCCAGCAGGTGAATGGCGTGGCCGATGTCCTCGTCGCCGTAGGCGAACGGGTAGTCGAGCTGCAGCGAAGGGTAGGTGCCTTCGCCGAGCCGCAGTGCGTCTACTTTGTCGGCATCGCCGCGCGTCATTTGCATGACGTGGAACCATTCGTGCACGAGCGTGATCGCCCACTCGTTGGGGCTTTCTTCCGTTGACCGCCAGCCACCGACGACGGCCGCCGGCAGCCCGGCCACCGGGAACGCTGCGCGGAGCGCCTGCGGCAACGTGCGGTTGCGGCTGTAGATGGGCTGTCCGAGGAAGGTCTGGTCGGTAGGCTCGAAGCCGCCTGCAACTTCCCAGCCTTCGGGAGCGTTCAACAGGAACTCGTGTTCGTTGTCGATGATGACGGTGGTCTTCGGTACGCGTGCCCAGCCGGGCCACACCTGGTTGCCTACCGAGTTGGCGAGTTGAAAGGCTTCGCGCAACACGAGAAGCTGCTGCTGGGCGATGTTGACCTGTGCGGGCTCGGGGGCGTTCTGTGCCGGGGCGGAGGTTGCCGGGGCGACCGACAGCATCGCAACGGCGCCGGCCAGTCCGGCCGTACGCGCCACCGACCAGCCTGGGCGGCGGATCCTACGACGCGATGCGCGGTCTGTAGGCAAGCGAAACGCCCTTCGCATATGGTTTACCCCGTTCTGTTCGGGCTCGTGTCGATGAGATCATCGGCCCCCCGCCCGATTATGCACGGTCCCGATTTAACCGCACTTGGCGGCCTGTGTCACAGCCCCCGCTCGTCGGGGCGGTAAGCGAGCGCACGTCCGTGAACCACAAAACTGATTTTTTGCGCCGCTACGAGCCCCTCGTGGACGATTGGACCGCGTTCGTTCAGGCTTGCGAGACTCCCTTGCCGGTGGTCGCTTGGGCCAATCCCTTGCGTGTTGAGGCGATTTCCCGCCTGAATCGCGCCGCCGGATTGCCTGTTGTCGAGGTTGATGAGGAAAGCGATCCGAGTGCCGCCGCCGGGCAAATGTTGGCAACGCGCCTGCGGGCACGCGGCTACGCGTGCGACGAGCTCGAATGGTATCCCGGCGGCCTTAGGTTGACCGACCTCGACAAGCCGGGCCGCACGCTCGAGCACTACCTGGGTCTTCTCCACGTCCAAGAAGAGGCCTCACTGGTGCCCGTGCGTGTCCTCGACCCGCGTCCGGGCGAGCGGATCCTCGACTTGTGCGCCGCGCCCGGGGGCAAGACGGCGCAGATCGCCATTGCCGCCGGTGTGACGACGACGGTCGTGGCCAACGACCTGCGCGTCGGTCGGTTGCGTGCGCTGCGCAGCAACCTCGAACGGCTGGCGGTGCTCAACGTCGTCATGACGGCGCACGATGGAACACGGTTCCCCCTGGAGGCCGGCGAATTCGATCGCCTGCTGCTCGATGTTCCGTGCTCGTGTGAGGGCAACATTCGCCAGGGACAACCGCCGGGGTTCGAGGCGCCCGGCGAGTTCCTGACCGGTCGCTCCGGGCTCCAGGCCACGTTGTTCGGGCGCGCGTGGAAGCTGCTGGCGCCCGGCGGGACAGCGGTTTACGCCACCTGCACCTTCGCTCCGGAAGAGAACGAGCTCGTCCTCGACCATGTCCTCGGTGAGGATGACGTCATCGAGTCGTTCGCCATCGATGGTTTGCGTGTGTCTCCCGGGGTTACCGAATGGCAGGGGCGCAGGCTGCGCGACGATTGTGCCAACGTCGGGCGCTTCTGGCCTCACGTCAACGACACGGGTGGATTCACGGTGGCCTTGATCCGCAAGGCGGCGCTCTGATGCAGCGTGTGCCGTTTGCCGAGGTCGACGCACGGCCGTACTTCGACTGGTGGCGGGATCGCTTCGCGCCCGTGCCCGATCCGTTCACCGGGCTCCGCTGTTACCAGAGCGGCAAGAGCAATATCTGGATCGGCGCAGTCGACCTCAGCCACCTGGCGACGACGCGAACCGACGCCGTCGGCCTGCCGCTTCTGCGGGTCGGGCGGCGCATGTGGAAGCCGACATCGGTAGCGATCGTCGCCTTCGGCAGCGACTCGCGGTGCAACGTGCTCGACGTCGATGGACAGGAGACACGTGCGTTCCTGGACGGCACACCCCTCGAGATGCCCGCCGACGATCCACGATGGGCCGAGGTGTCACCCGGTTTCGTGGTCGTTCGTCATGCGGGCGTGGCGCTGGGCTGTGGCGAATGGCGCGAGTCGGCGATCTTGTCGTGCATCCCCAAGGGCAAGCGAATTTCTGAAATCGACCTCTAGTCGCGGGCCGTGGTGAAATGCGGCGTCGCGGTCGGGCGGGTACACTCTCGTAGTCGGACACACCCCGGCGGCGGCCCAACACGGAGATGCGGATTGAGCGACGAAGGCGAGTTTCACCTCTTCATTCCCGGCCCTGCGGGCAGCACACCTGAGGTTGTCGAAGCCACGGGTCGGCCGATGGAACCCCACTACGGGGCCGCGTTCGTTGCTGACTACAATCACTGCATCGACCTGTTCAAGGCTGTCTTTCAGACGGAAAACGACCTTTTCCTGATCGTCGGCCCGGGCACCGCGGCGCTCGACGCGGCGCTTGTGAGCTCGCTCCGCGACGGTGCCCGCGTGTTGGTGCCGAGCAGCGGCTGGTTCGGCACGCGCCTGGCGGAGATGTGCCGAGCACACCGCGCGGAGGTCGACCTCCTCGAGTTTCCGCTGGGGCAAGCGGTGGACCCCGACGTCGTGGCACGGCACCTGCGAGAGTCGGACAAAAACTATGACGCGGTGGGTTGGGTGCATCACGAGACGTCGACGGGGGTCCTCAACCCGGTCGAGCCGATCGCCGCCGCGGCGCGTGAGCACGGGGCGCTGAGCATTATCGACGCGGTTGCTTCGATGGGAGGCGCCGACCTGCCGGTCGACGCCTGGGGCGTCGACCTGTGCGTCAGCGTGGCGAACAAATGTCTCGGCGCGCCGCCGGGAATCTCGGCGATTTCCGTGAGCAAGGATGCATGGAAAGCCATCGATGCCAACGATTGCACGCGGGGCTGGTATCTGGACCTCCGCACCTGGCGGAAGTATCGAGAAGAATGGGCTGCTTGGCACCCATATCCGACAACGGTGGCGTCGAACCTGATCCACGCCTTCAACACCAGCCTGGAGCAAATCCTCGAAGAGGGGCTCGACGTACGCCTGCGGCGTACTGCGGAGGCCGCCAGCGCCGTGCGCGGCGGGCTGCGGAGGCTCGGTTTCGAGATGTTCGGCCCTGATGAGGCCGCGTCGCCCGTGACCACCGCGGTCAACGCCCATCCCGAGCTGCCGGTGTCAGATTTGCAGCGGTACCTGCGTGACGAGTATCGGATCTACATCTCCGGTGGGCTCGACACGTTGGCCGGACAGATCTTCCGGATCGGTCACATGGGCACGTCGATCGAGCGTCGCGAGGTCGACCTGTTGCTGCAGGCTATCGAAGCCGCACTCAGGGACGCGGGCATCGCGTTGCCGGAGGGCGCAGATGTCGCCGATATCTGGGCCGAGGTCAGTCGCTGATCTTGGCGCGGCGGTAGCTGCAGCGGAGATGTCGCGGGATCAGCTCCCGACGATCTTCCAGTCGTTCAGCTCGGACACGAAGCCGACGACCTTGAGCGCGTCCTGATACGACATTTCGCTCTCTTCACGGACGGTCTGCTGTGCCGCAGGCTGCAACCGGATGGTCTTCGATTCGGACTTCACGATGCTGTCATTCTCGTCGACGAAATCGAACTTCACCGTGATGTCCAGGGTCTGCGTCGTGTCGTTGTTGACGCTGACCGTCCAGTAATAGGTGGCGGGCGAGTTGCGGTCGGTGACCGAGATCCAGTCGAAGTCTTCGCCGGACGTCAGGATGTTGCCCTCGAGCTGCGGCGCGGCCGGCTCTGCGGGCTCCGGCTCCGGTTCGGGCATCGGGGCGACCGGTTCCGGTGTTGGTTCCGCGGCGGGCTCTGCCGCGGCGGCGGGCTCGTCGGCCGGTTCTTCGGACG
>CBDUXW010000072.1:0-10010 GCA_965371275.1 uncultured bacterium
GCGGCGAGATGCGAGGAGTTCCTGGTTCGCGGCCTGCTGTTGCAACGGCTGCGCCGCCGCAGCGGCTGGGTCGTGGCCATCGTCTCCAGCGCGCTGCTGTTCGCGGTATTTCATCTCAACCCCGTGGTGCTCGTTCCGGTGGCGCTGGTCGGTGCCTACCTCGCGGTGCTGGTATGGCGCTCGGGGTCGCTCTATCCGGCGATCCTGGCGCATGCGCTCAACAACGGCCTGGCGCTGTTCGCCTCACAGGTCTTCGCCGACAACGAGGAAGCGTACGCGCACGACGTGATGGCGACGCTGGGGATTGCCGGCACGGTGTTCGTGTTCATGCTGGTCATCTACCTGAGGCACACCGAGGTGCCGAAAGACCGTGTATCAGTGGCGCCGCCGGCGCGGGGGCCAGGCGGCCTCGAGGGCCTCGAAGTCGACGGCGGGCTCGGCGACCGCGAGCAGGCCGAGGATCCCCAACAACCCGAATAGAAGCGGCGCCATCAGCGGGGCATGCAAGATCATCCGCTCGATGAGCTCGTCCGGCGGGCCGTTCATGTTGGCCGACAGGTGCAGCGCCAATCCGGCGAAGCCGACGAGAACGTTCGACAGCATCGTGCCGACGTAGACGAGCTTGCCGCGCTCGCTGCCCCTGCCCGGCAGCATCACCGCTACGACGACCGCACTCCAGATCGCTGCTACCGCCGGTAGGGCCTCTGTCCAGCTCCAACCCCCGGAGCTGTGATCGACGGACACGGTGATCGACAGGGCTACGAAGCCGGCCAGCGCCACCAGCAACAGCGCGCGACGACCCGGGACCGCCGGCGCCACACCGCGAACGACAGCCTCCGGAGCCCGGCCGACGCCGAGGGCTTCATCGCTCCACGCAGCGATCCAGCCGATCATCGCCACGGCCACCAAGGCCAGCGGCGCCAGGCTGACCGAGCCGAAGAGCGTCGCCAATCCTTCGCCCTGGCGACCGCTGGCCGACGCATGGACGAGAGCCCCTGTGAGTCCCACCGCCCAACCCGCGATCATCGCCGCGCCGTGTACCCGATACGCCCAACGGCCGGGGCTCCGCTGCAAGGCGAGCAGGAAGGCTGTCGACGCCGCAACCACACCATAGCCAATCGGCAACCAGGCCAGTGTGCGCAGCGCCGGCGGACCCTCGGGACGGGCCACGGCATGCGCCAGTGTCGCCGACAGACCCAGCAGCAGCAGCGACGCGCCGACGCCGAGGTGCAGCAGGCGGTCGCGGGGAATCGGCAGCTCGACGTGAGCGAACGGCGAAAAGGGCGTCGATAGTTTATCCTTGGCGTTCGTTTCAGCGTCGGCCGCTCGGGCGGCTGACTGTGGCCGGCTGGGCTTTCCTCGATCGGGCAGCATGATGGCGTGATTATAGCCAGGCTGTCGCGGCTCGCCGCGCCAACAGGGGAAACTTCCATCATGTTGAGCTCATTGCTCGTCGCCTGTGCCCTGTTGGGCCTGCCTCAGGAGCCGGCCGTCCAGGCTGCCGGTCCCGACGGGGCCGCATTCACCCAGGAGTTCGCCGTTCTCGGCGGCTACGCGACCGGCACGGTCATCGACCCAGACCGCACACCGGTGGATTTCGCCCAGCTATTGGGACGCTGGGCGATCAACTTTCCGCGCCGCGGCAGCGGCGCCTTGCGCGGCCGCTTCGGCATCGTCATCGAGGGCGTCGCGATGAGCATCGATCAGGAGCCTCGCGCCCGCGGCGGTGGCATCAATCTGATGTTCCGCTACGCCTGGGCTGCCGGTCGCTGGCAACCGCTCTTCATGTTCGGTGCCGGCGTGCTGTTCACCAACGAGCCCGTGCCTCCGGGCGAAACGACGAGAAACTTCACGCCGCAGGGCGGCGTCGGCCTCCAGTACTTCGTGACCGACCGATGGGCGCTCAGCGGCGAATATCGTTTCCATCATCTGTCTAACAAGGGGCAGACGGAAACGAACCCCGGCATCAACTCCCATCTGGTACTGTTCGGCCTCTCTTGGTACCGGTAGCGGGGCAACCAGCGTGACCCTGAACTCTTCCATGCAAACGGTTTTCTGTGCCCTCGCCCACGGCGCCGGGCGCGGTCGGAACGTCGGCGCATCCGCCTTGCTGATCCTGTTGGCGGCGGCCGTTCCGGCGGCGGCGCAGGACGTCGCCGCCACCGCATCGAGCGCGGCAGCCCCGGTACAAGAGGCGCCGGGGCAGACGCCCTCGGCTATCGAGATCTCGCCGTACAACCCGCTGCAGCCGGAAGGCGGCACGGTATGGGGCGTGTTCTACGGCTTCGGCTTCAACCAGGCGATCAACAACTCGGCGGAGGGCATTCACGCCGCTACCTTGGGCTTGCGTTGGAACCACATGTGGTCAGCGAAGCTGGGTTCGTTCATTCGCGGCCACCCGGCCTTCGGCATCGAGATCGTGCCGCTCACGACGTTCGTGCAGACCAACAAGACCACCTGGGCCGGCGGCTTCAACCTGGTATACGAGCACCACTTTGCAGTGTCCGGCAGGGTGCTCCCGATCTGGAAGCTCGGCGCCGGCTTCCTGTATTCGAACAAGGATCTGCCCGCGGGCGAGACGCGACACAATTTCACGCTGCTCACGGAGCTCGGCGTCGACATCATGGTCACCGACAGCAGCGCCCTGTTCCTCGGCTATCGGTTCCATCACATATCGAACGCCAACACCGGCTTCAGGAATCCCGGCGTCAACCTGCACACGATGATGTTCGGGCTCTCGTTCTACCGCTAACGGCGAGCACGACCGGCACACTGCCCGCTGCCTCTCAGCCTCCTGAGCCGGTGTTCTCGACGTAGTCCAGCAACGCCTCGCGCGAGCTGTAGCGCGGCCGAAAACCGAGCTCTTCGGTCATCCGCGACGTATCGCCGATCCACGGGTAACGAATGTAGTCGAGTAGCCCCGGCGGAAAGTCCAGCAACCGCAACCACCAGGCGACGGCGACGAACGAATAGAGAACGGCGGCCGGCAACGCCACACAGGGTCGACCGGCAAGCCGGCAGATCTCCTTGTACAGAACGACACCGCTGCCGGCGGCATTGAAGGTGGCTGCCGGCGCGTCGGTCATCGCCCACCACATCATGTCGACGGCATCTTGCTCGTGCATGAACTGCATGGGCGGATTGTGGCCGGCGACGCGGAACATCACGGGCCAGCCTGTGATGTGGGTGACGATGTTGCGCGCGTTGCGACCGATCACGATACAGGCCCGCGGTACGACGACATCGATGTCCGGGTGTTCGGCGCGGAACGCGGGCAGCCAGTTCTCGATCTCGGCTTTGAATCGACCGTACGGATAGCGCTCGTTGGGCACCGAGTCGTCGCTCTCGCGGTAGGGCTGCGTGCGATCGGGTCCGAGCCCGTAACTCGTCGTGCTGCTCGGATACACGATGCGTCGCACGCCGGCGGCGGCCGCCGCCGCGAAGGCGTTGTGGGTACCCTCGATGTCGACGCGACGCTCTCGAGCGAGGTCGCGAATCGGGTCGAAGATCCATGCCAGGTGAACGAGAACGTCCGGTTCGAAGGCTTGCAGCTTGGCCGCCAGAGACGAATCCGTGACGTCGTGGTGCTCGAATGCCGCCGCCGCCGGCCAGGCGGCCGGCAGCCGGCGTATATCCATTCCGAGCACCGTGGCGCCCGTCGCCACGCAGCGCTGCGCCAACTCGACACCGAGGTAGCCGGCCGCCCCGGTCATGGCGACCCGCAGTTCCGCCCCACTCATGCCGAACGCATCCGAGAGAACGGCCCCAGCAGGTCGCCGACGCAGTTGGTTGCGATGCCGTCGACGCCGGCCTGCACCAGCGCCGCTACCACTTCAACGGAATCGGCCACGTACGCCCCCACGCGCAGTCCGGCGGCATGAGCGCGTGGCACGATGTCCGGGTGTTGCAGGAGCCGCGGCGTGTAGGCGACCAGGTAGTCGGCGCTGACGGCCAACGACTCCTCGACCAGCCGCCGGTGGCGCCACCAGTGAAACACCAGACCGAGCGGCAATTGCGGCGCCATCTGGTGCACCCGCTGCAAGGCCAAGGGGGCGAACGACAGAACACCGACCGCATCGAGCATGCCGGTGCGTCGCGCCGCCTCGACGAGTTGGGCCTCGACGCCGGCGGCCGTCTCCGTCGCCGCCACTGTCTCCGGCTTGATCTCGACGAAGACCACGGCACGCCCCTTGGCAAGGTCCAACAGCTCGTCGAGGCGCGGTACACGCTGGCCGCGATACGCGTCGCCGAAACTCGCCGGATAACCCGCCTCGAGCGCGGCGACCGCCGACCACGCCAGGTCGCGAACGGCACCGGCGCCGTCGGTCGTGCGATTTACCGTAGGGTCGTGGACGATCACGGGTACGCCGTCGGCGGTCAACTGCACGTCGCACTCGAGAATCTCGGCGCCGGCGTCGATGGCCGCTTCGAAGGCAGCCAGCGTATTCTCCGGCGCCGCCGTCGAGAAGCCGCGGTGGGCGATCAGGAACGGGACCTCGTCCCAGCCGCGGCCGTTCACGCCGAGGCCAAGCTCGCACCGCCGTCGACGGTAACGATGGTGCCGGTAATGTAGTCGGGGGCCGCCGCCAGGAAGCACACAGCGGCCGCAATGTCGGCGGGCGTTCCAATGCCGCCGGCGGGAATTTGATCGACGACCGCCCGGCGCTCGGCAGCGGATGTTTGTTCGGGAAACAGCACCGTCCCCGGCGCCACGCCGTTCACCTGAATGTGCGGCGCCAGCGCCTGCGCCATGCAACGCGTCAAGGTATCGAGGCCGGCCTTGGCAACGCAGTAGGCGGCGTAGTTGCCCATCGGCGAAACACCCGCGGTGCCGCAGATATTGATGATCCGGCCGCCGGCGCCCTGCAGCATCATCCGGGCGGCGCCCTGCGCCACATGGAACGGCCCGTGGAGGTTGACCTCCAGCGTGCGACGCCACAGCTCGTCGTCGGTATCGA
Organism: uncultured bacterium; assembly: GCA_965371275.1. Lineage (GTDB taxonomy): Bacteria > Acidobacteriota > UBA890 > UBA890 > UBA890 > CBDCBL01. The sequence continues at coordinate 4,959 of CBDUXW010000072.1, forward strand.
GGAACGACCGCTGCTCGAAGATCGCAGCATTGTTGACCACCAGATCGACACGGCCGTATTCATCCCGCACCGCGTCGAGGAGACCGGCAACGTCGTCGCGCCGGCTGACGTCGGCGCCCACGGCGATCGCCGCGCCACCGTCATCGACGATGTCCCGGACGAGGGCTTCGGCCTCGGCGGTGGAGGTGTTGTAGTTGATCACCACGCGATAGCCGGCGGCGTGCAGCCCCATGCTGATGGCGCGGCCGACACGCACGGCGCCGCCTGTAATGAGCGCAACTCTTTCTGTCAACGTTGTCCTCTCGCGCCGATTCTACCCTGCCGCAAGGCACGACCATTGTTCCCTTTCCCGGGGCGCTCCGCGAGGCCGCCGGCAGCCCTGAACCGACGGCATCGCCTACCCAGCGGGCGTGCTAGCATCGCCCATTCTGAGGAGGAGGCCGTCTTGAGCGATCCCCGCGACGTCATCATCTTGGGCTCCGGCTGCGCCGGTCTGACCGCCGCCATCTACACCGCCCGAGCCAACCTGCAGCCGCTGGTAATCGAAGGCCTGGACTTCGGCGGCCAGTTGTACACGACCACGGACGTCGAGAATTTCCCCGGCTTCCCCGAGGGCATCATGGGCCCCGAGTTGATCGATCGCATGAAGGCCCAGGCGACCCGCTTCGGCGCCGAGTTCGTGTCGCAGCAGAACGCCACGACGCTCGACCTGTCGCAGCGCCCGCTCCAGATCACGGTGAACAGCGGCGACGTGTACACCTGCAGGGCGTTGATCATCGCCACCGGCGCTTCGCCGAAGCAGCTCGGCCTGCCCAACGAGATGGAGCTCCGCGGCTACGGTGTTTCGACCTGCGCGACGTGCGATGGCGCGTTCTTCCGCGACCGCGAAATCGCCGTCGTCGGCGGCGGCGATACGGCGATGGAAGAGGCGCTGTTCCTCACCCGCTTCGCCAGCAAGGTCTCCCTTCTCGTGCGCCGCGACGAGTTGCGCGCCAGCAAGATCATGCAGGACAGGGTCGTGGCCAGCGACAAGATCGAGATCCTGTGGAACACCGAGATCGTCGAGTTCCAAGGCAATCCCCAAGACGGCCTCACCGGGCTGCGCGTCGTCAACAACAAGACGGACGAAGAACGCGACCTGTCGGTGCACGGCTGTTTCGTCGCCATCGGCCACGACCCCAACACCGAGGTGCTTACGGATTCCCCCATCAGCCTCGACGATCAGGGTTACGTCACGTCCGACGGCCGCCACTTTCCGTTCACGCCGATCGAGGGAGTCTTCGTGGCCGGTGACGTCCACGACCATCATTATCGGCAAGCGGTTACCGCGGCCGGACACGGCTGCAGTGCGGCGATCGACGCTGAGCGCTGGCTCGAGAGTCAGTAGCGGCCGCGAGCCCGCTCCTTGGCGGGCAGCACCTCGAGGCATGTCGTCCACCAGCCGCCCAGCGTGGTCTTGACGAACTCTTCCGGCAGGCGCTCGGCCCGCATCTCCGCGGCCAGCGTCTCGTGGTCGTAGTCGAGCCGCACGAACTCGACCTCGAGCTCCGGTGTCGCCTTCAGGATCGCGTACCACACCGCGGTGGTCCCGTCGTTCTCCGGGCGCCCGATGACGCCGACGTTGACGGCATGCCGGTGTCCCGTAGGCCCATTCAACACGCGGTGCCACTTGATTCCGGTGTGGGTAAAGGCCACCGCATCGGCATCACAATCGTTGAGAAAGCGGTGCAACGCGGCGTCCGATGTGGCGCTCTCCCACAGGAATTCGTTGGTGCGCCGCGGCGAGCCGTGGCAGCACTGCACAACGTGGTCGCCGATCCGTAGGCGGGCCTGATGCGGCAGCATCCCCAGCCACGCGCGGTGATCCGCCGGCGTGTTGCCGAAGGTGTGGGCGTACGAGATCTGCGCGTAGTAGTTGTCGACCGGATCCGTGTACCCGCAGCCGCAGTCCTCGAGTCCCTGGGCCACGGAGATGTCGTAGTTGCCCGCCAGGCAGGGAATCTCCGCCTCGTCGAGCAGCGGCACGATGCGTTGCGGCGACGGCCCGAATCCACCCATGTCGCCGAGGCACAGCGCCAGCTCGACGCCGCGCTGTGCGGCATCGTCGATGACGGCGCGCAGTCCCCAGTAGTTGTTGTACACGCCGCCGAATAACGCCACGCGATCGTACGACCGCTCGAGCACGGCGGTTCGCGGCTCGCTGTCGGGCCCGTAGGGCAAGCGTTCGAGACGGTGCGCGTGGGCGCGCCATCCGGAAGGCGGATTCAGTAGTTCCGACATGTCATCCCGGTGACGTAACAGGTCGTACACGACGGGTGATACAGCGAGCAGGGCTCGAGCGCCGCCGCCAGGCCGTTGTCGGACATCCTCGCCGCGGTCTCTCCGGCCAAGATCGGGCAGGCGTACACACCGTCGTGGGCCACCAGTCGCGCCGTCGCGCATTGCAGGTTGCCGGTGTCGAAGCCATCGAGGTCTTCGGGCGTCAGCAGGGTGTCACGACGCCGCCCCTCGAGCATGCCCATGTTGAAGACCGGGAGAATCTTGACGCGGGGCCGCTCGACACCCTCCCCGATCAGCAAGTCATAAAAGCGACGATAAAAGCGATCGTCCCCCGGCTTCGGCGGCACCATCAGCGGGTCGACGCCGTCCGGCAGCTCGCCGTCGAGCTTCCCCACCGCACCGACGGCGGCGACGGGAATCGCATCCGTTCGTTCTTCGACAACGAGCTCGCATGCGGTCACGATGGGCATCAGGCCGGCGTTATGTAGTCGACGCACACCGCCGAGCGCCTTGCGGAACACGCCGGCGCCGCGGATCGCGTCGTTGGCCTCCTCGTCCGGTGCGTCGAGACTGACGCGGATCTCCAGCGAATACCGCGAAGCATCAGCCAGTGCGGCGAGGCGCGAGGCGAATCTCTCCGTCAGCAAGACGCCATTGGTAAGCACCGCAGTGGGCGCCACAGCCAACGAGGCCTCGAGAATCTCGAAGACTTCCGGGTGCAGGAACGGCTCGCCGCCGGTGAAGTAGATCTCCTTCACGCCCTCCGCCGCCGCCTCGTCGATGTAGCCGAGAATCTGCTCGCCGGACATGAACTCGAGGGTGTGATTGTCCGGTGAGCAGGCGATGAAGCAATGCGTGCACGTGAGATTGCACAGGGTTCCCGTGATCTGCACCCACAACGTTTCAAGGCCGAGAAACGGGAGCTCGGGAACGGCATTCGGTGCGGCGCCGGGGGTCGGACTCATGATAAAAGCCTAGCAGGCCGCGGTGACGGTGTGGCGGGTCTGTTGGGGGCGAGGAAGGGGAAGATGCAAGGCATGGTGGGCCCGGTTACGCCACCAAGAACGGGTTGGTCGCCTTCTCTTTGCCGATCGTTGTCGGCGGACCATGCCCCGAGTACACCGTCACATCATCGCCCAACGGCACGAGCTCGTTGCCTATCGAAGCCATCAACGTTTCGTAGTCGCCGCCCGGCAGATCGGTGCGACCGATGGAACCGGCGAACAGGCAGTCACCCGACAACACGGCGCGCGCCGCGGGGATCCAGAAAGCAACGTGCCCCGGGCTGTGCCCGGGCACGTGCAGGACCTCGACTTTCAGATCACCCAGCGCCAGATTTTCCCCTGGTATCAGCTCGTGGTCAGGCTCGGGCAACGGGTCGATCGGCACACCGAATGCCGCTCCCTGCTGCGGCGCGGCTTCGTACAGGAAGCGATCGTCCGCGTGCAGCCATACCGGAGCACCTGTACGTTCGACCGCCTCGGCGACGCCGGCGACGTGGTCGAGGTGGCCGTGGGTCAGCCAGATGGCCTCGATATCGAGGCCGGCTTCCGACGCCTTGCGCAACAACAACGGCACCTCGCCGCCGGGGTCGACAAGGACACCCTTGCCGCGGGCGGCGTCGCCTATGACGAAGGAGTTCTCGGCGAAAACACCGACAACGCGGGCATGAACGATCAGGTCGGAGGACATTCACCCACTCGGAGGTAGAGCCGGCCGCGCCTGCAGCCGCTTGGCAAGCCGTGTACAGCGGTTCAAGGGGGCGGCATTTTTCACCGCTCGGGCGACGGCGCGGCGACTACCCACCAGCACTGCCACCTTCTTGGCGCGGGTCAACGCCGTATACAAGAGGTTGCGTTGCAACATCGGATAGTGCTCGGTCAGCAGCAACACGACAACCGCCGGGTACTCGCTTCCCTGACTCTTGTGCACGGAGATTGCGTACGCCAGCGACAGATGTCGGACGGCCTCCTGATCGTAAACCACCCGGCGCCCATCGAAGTCCACCACCAGGTCGCCTCGGGGTCCCGCTTCCAGCACCGATCCCACATCGCCATTGAACACCTCGCGGCTGTAATCGTTGCGCTGCTGTATTACCCGATCGTCCGGCCGCAGCTCGAAGTCTCCCAGGTTGCGGCCGCCGGTGCGGTTGTTGAGCTCATGCTGCAGCGACGCGTTGAGTCGCGCTACACCGGCCTTACCACGGTGCATCGGCGCAACCACCTGGATGTCGTGACGCGGATCGAGGCCGAAGCTCTTCGGGATGCGCTCGGCGACCAACGACAGCGTGATCTCGCGGGCCCGATCGGCGTCTTCTTCGGCGATGAAATAGAAATCGCGCAGATCCTCATCGTCCCAGGACGCCGGCGCGTCGAGACCCTCGGGGAGCTGGCCGCGGTTGATCTTGTGGGCATTGCGAACGATGAGGCTGCGTTGCGCCTGCCGATAGATCTCCGTCAGACGCACGGTGGGCAGCATTTCCGAGGCCAGGAGGTCGCGCAGCACCGCCCCCGGGCCGACCGGCGGTAACTGGTCGGCGTCACCTACGAGAACGAGCACGGCGCGCGGCGGCACCGCCGCCACCAATGCGTCCATCAAGAAAAGATCGATCATCGAAGCTTCGTCGATGATGACGACGTCGGCGTCGATCGGATTCGACGTATTGCGCCCGAATCCGGCGTCGCGCGGACGGAATTCCAGCAGCCGATGAATCGTGCGACTGCCATGACCGGTGGCTTCCGACAGACGCTTGGCGGCGCGCCCCGCTCGGCG
>CBDUXW010000073.1:0-10003 GCA_965371275.1 uncultured bacterium
GGGCTCGGTGCAGAGGTCGTGGTGCGTTCATGGCAGGGGTTCGTGGCCGCGCGTCGGCATCTTCTGTCGCTGGCGAAGACTCCCTGGGTGTTGATGATCGACGCCGACGAAGTGATCGAGCCCGGCCTCTGGGCCGAGCTGGAAGCTCTGGGGTTTCCCGACTGCGCGGCGGACGGGTTCCAGCTACGGCGCCGGGCCGTGTATCAAGGAAAGAAGCTGCGCCGGGCGTTCCAGCCGGATTGGAAGACGACCCTGTTCCGTGCCGAGGCTGCATCCTTCGATGACCGGGCCGTGCACGAGGCGGCAAACGTGAAGGGCCAGGTGGACCGGCTGAGAACCGAGATCCTCCACCACAGTTATCGATCGGCTGAAGAGCAGTACCGGCGCATGGAGAGCTACGCGGCGCTGGCGGCTCTCGACCTGGCCGAGCGCGGCAAGCGGGCCGGGCTCGTGAACCTCTGGCTGCGCCCCGCCTGGCGCTGGTTCACCGAGCTGATCCTTCTGGGGGGCTTCATGGACGGGCGCCTGGGTGCGGTCATGGCGTGGCGATCGGCCTACAGCGTTCATCTCAGGTACCGATACCTGAAGCAACTGCAGCACGACCCGTTGACCTGATGCACGTTGTCGCGCTCAACCTGCAACGCGACTGGAGGGGCGGCGAGCACCAGGTGTTCCTGCTGGCACGCGAGCTGCGGGATCTCGGGGTTCGCCAGACCGTGATTGCGCGGCGCGGCTCGCCGCTGGCGGAGAAGGTGCGGTCGCTGTCGGTGGACGTCGTCGAAGTTGCCAACCAGATCGGGGCGTTTGCACGCCTCCCGCGCCGATCCGGGGACGATACGCTGATCTATCACGCCCACACGGGCAATACCGTGCCGATTGCCGTCGCCGCCGCCGGCCGACGCCGGCGCTGCGTGATCACTCGCCATCTCGATCGACCGGTTACGCCGTGGCTGTATCGGCGGGCCGACCGCGTGGTGGCGGTCTCCGCGTCAGTGCATGACATGCTGTCGGAGGTCGGCGTCGACCCGAGTCGCCGGCGAACGATTCCCACCGCGATCGATGTGCAGCGAGCGCTCGATGCCGAGGCCGTCGCCGGTTTGCGTGCCCGGCATCTCATCCCTGCTGAAAGCACCGTTGGGCTGACGATTGCCGCGATGACGTCGGAAAAGGATCCCTTCGCCGTGGTTCGTGCGTTGCGGCACCTTCCTTCGGATTACGTGCACGTTCTCGTTGGCGACGGGCCGTTGCGACCGGAGGTCGAGCGTCTCGCCGTCGACCTCGGGGTTACGGACAGACTTCTGCTGCCCGGCTTCGACCCCGATCCCGACGCGTGGTTCGGCCTCGCGGACGTCTTCGTCTTTCCCAGCCGCAGCGAGGCTCTCGGGATGGTCGCGCTCGATGCATTCCTGTTCGGTGTCCCGGTGGTGGCTTCGGACATCCCCGGCACGCGGGGGCTGTTGGATCACGACCAGTCGTGTGTGCGCTTTCCCGCCGGCGACGCCGAGGGATTGGCGGCGGCGATCCTGCAGGTACGGGCCGACCGAACCCTCGCCGAGCGGCTCGTCGAGGAGGGCAGGCGCCGTGTCGTCGACTACGACATTCGCGACACGGCGCGCTCCTATCTGGAGCTATATCGGGAGCTGTGCCCGCAAGCCGGCAGTCGTGGCGCTTGAGGAAGGTAGGGGCGTGCGGCACGATGGCGGCGACTCAGGATCCGGGACACTCGAAGAGGGCTGACATGAAACCGTCGAAGATGCTGTTGGGCTCGGTATACCTACTCCTACTCGGGGCTCTCGCCTGCGGCTCGCAGGACGCCCCAACGACCGACGATTCCGCCGCGGTTCTGTTCGAGGGTGCGCGGCTGATCGTGGGCGACGGCAGCCCCCCCATCGAAAGTGGTGCCTTCTTGGTCGAGGACGGGCGCGTCATCGCGGTCGGCGCCGCCGGTGAGATCACCGCACCACCCGGCGCCACACGTGTGGATCTGGCCGGCAAAACCGTCATGCCGGCCATCGTCGACATGCATTTTCACGTCGGCTACAACGACGTTGTCGGCATGACCAACGAGCCCGGCAACTACTCCCGGGAGAACATCATCGATCACCTTCAGCGCCTGGCGTACTACGGCGTCGCGGCGGCCCGGAGCATGGGCATGGATGCCGACGAGACGGCCTTCCAGCTTCGCGGCGACAACCTACCGGGCATCACGCGCCTGCTCACCGCGGGGAGCGGAATCGCCATGCCGGACGCCGGCCCCGGCCGCGCCAACCTGAAAGACCGCGCCTACGGCGTCACCAGCGAAGAGGAAGCTCGTGAAGCGGTCCGCGAGCTTGCCGAGCGTAACGTCGACGTCGTCAAGATCTGGGTCGATGACCGGGGCGGAACGGTCGAGAAGCTGCGCCCCGATCTGTACGCCGCGGTCATCGATGAAGCCCATGCCCAAGGCCTCGAGGTGGCGGCCCATATTTTCGCGCTCGAGGATGCCAAAGAGCTCTTGCGCGCCGGCCTCGACGGGTTCGCCCACGGCGTCCGCGACCAGGACGTCGACGATGAGTTCATCGCCATGCTTGCCGAGCGACCCGACGTGTATCTGATTCCGAATCTTCCCGGCAGCGGGCTGACCTCCGTCGACGACCTCCCGTGGCTCGCCGAGACCCTCCCGCCGGCGGCGATCGAACAGATGCGCGAGCAACTGGAGCGCGGCGTGCAAAGTGGACCGAGCGAGTCGTTCCTGATTCAGGCGCGCAACCTCACGAGGCTCCGCGATGCGGGCATGCCCATCGGGCTCGGAACCGACGGCTCGGGTGCCGGTTGGAACGTCCACGAGGAGATGGCCGACATGGTAGCCGCCGGGATGACGCCGGCGGAGGTGATCGTCGCCGCGACCAGCACTTCGGCCCGGCTGATGGGGCTCGACGATCTCGGCACGATCGCTGTGGGCAAGAGCGCCGACTTCATCGTGCTCGACGCCAATCCGCTGGACGACATCAAGAACACACGGCGCATCGCCGACGTTTATCTGCGCGGCGCGCAGGTCGATCGCGGGTCGGTGCGGACAAGGTAGTCCGAAAGCCAGTCGCCCTGACAGGACCGTTCGTCGATCTCGGTGCGCGCCCGTACGGTCAAGCGGCGCCGGCGGGAGCCCCTCTTTGGGGGGCCTCCAGCTCGCCGCTGGTCGACGGAGATCGTGTCATTGCCCATCTCGGATCCGACGGCAACGGCGCCTTGATCGGCGTCGAGCCGGTGTCGGGGAACGTCTTGTGGCGCTACCCGTTCCAACAGACCTACTGGCAGCAGAACACGGTGACGCCCGCCGTCGGCGGTGACTATGCGAGCTTCCTGTCGACGCCCGCGAACCTGTTCGTCCTCACCAGCAACGCCGAGCTTCTGGTAATCGATCCCGGTCCGGAAAGTCTCGAAGTTGTCGCTGCCTACGAGGTTGCCGACAGTCCCACCTGGGCGCGTCCGATGCTGCTCGAGGACGGCATACTCATCAAGAGCGCCGAGCACCTCAGTATGTGGGCGTGGCGCTGAGGGGCACCCTCTGCAGGCGCGACCGCGCAGGAGCCTGAGCCGACCGGATCAGGCGCGGCGCCCGGATGTTTGGGTTTCCTCCCGCTTCGACGTACCGTCAGTTGCAGGGAGGGTAAACCTCTTGGCAGAGTCGGCGGACAACCGCTGCTGCACCTGTCGACCGATTACGCCACGGGTCAACGCGCAGGGTCAGCCAAAGGATGCAGAGCTCCAAACCTGACACCAGCCTCCTGTCGCGGCTGCGTTCCGGAGACTGGCATGCGGCAGCGCCCGACGAAGCCGTCGCAGATCTGGAAACCGACTCCACCGCGGGTCTGAGTGGTCGAGAGGCCGGGCGGCGCTTGCTCCGATACGGCCCCAACGCCTTGGCGGCCACCGGCGAGACTGCCTGGTTCACGGTCCTGGCCCGCCAATTCACCGACGCGCTGATCCTGCTGCTCGCGGCGGCCGCCGTCGTGGCCTTCGCCGTCGGCGACTTTACCGACGGCGTCACCATCTGCGCCATCATCGTGCTCAATGGCGCCCTGGGCTTCGTGCAGGAGTGGAAGGCGGAACGCTCGCTGCAGGCGCTCCGCCAACTGCTGAGCCCGCGTTGCCGGGTCGTGCGCGACGGGCGCCCGCGCGAGATCGATGCGGCGAAGCTCGTCCGCGGTGATCTTGTTCTGCTCGAGAGCGGCAATCAGGTGCCCGCCGACCTGCGCCTGGTGGAATCGGTCAACCTCAAGGTCGACGAGTCAGCGTTGACGGGCGAGTCGATCGCCGTCTCAAAGGGCGTCGATGCGGTGGAGGCGAGCGCCCGCCTTGCCGAACGCACCTGCATCGCGTGGATGGGGACCTCGGTAACGAACGGGCGCGCGCGCGGGATCGTGATCGCCACGGGGATGGCCAGTGAGTTCGGCCGCATCGCGCAACTGACGCAGAGCATCGGCGCCGAAGCCACGCCCCTGCAACGGAAGCTGGGTTCCCTCGGCAAGCAGCTCGGGATGCTGGCCGTCGCGGTTTCCATCGTCGTGGCGCTGGTGGGGTGGCTCTCCGGCAGGCAGCTCGCTGAAATGCTCATGACCGGCATCGCGCTGGCTGTCGCGGTGGTGCCCGAGGGATTGCCGGCGGTCGTGACCGTCACCCTGGCGCTCGGCGTCCGTGCCATGGTCCGCCGGCGGGCGCTGATACGCCGTCTGCAGGCGACCGAAGCGTTGGGCGCCGCCACTGTCATCTGCACCGACAAGACGGGCACGCTCACGCAGGGCGAAATGACGGTGCAGCGCGTCTGGCTCCCGGCCGGCGACATCGACGTGACCGGCGTCGGCTACGAGCCGCGCGGGCACTTCGAGGTCGACGCTCGGACAGTAGATCCTACGAGTCGCCCGGACCTCTTGGCGCTGTTGGAAACCGGTTTGCATTGCAACCACGCCACGTTGACCGAGGAAGACAGCGGCTGGCGCGAAGCCGGGGAGCCGACGGAAGCGGCTCTCGTTGTTGCCGCTTACAAGGCGGGACTTCAGGGCGACGAACGGCAAGAGACGGTCTCCGAGTTCTCGTTCAACGCCGTCCGCAAGCGCATGACCGTGATCGATCGACACCCCGAAGGACTCATCGCTCATGTGAAGGGCGCTCCCGAGGTAGTCGTCTCTCTGTGTAGTCGAATACAGAACGGCGATGACGAACAGCCTCTCACCGATGCCGACCGACAAGAATTCGAACGGGCCTACACCGACCTGGCCGAGAGCGGTCTACGAACGCTCGCGCTGGCGCGGCGTGTGTTACCGGCCGATCACTCGATGGGTGAGCGAGACGTCGAGTGCGACCTCACGCTCCTGGGCGTCGTCGGCATCATCGACCCGCCACGACCGGAAGTCCCGGACGCGATTCGTCTCGCCCAGGCGGCGGGGATCCAGGTGATCATGATCACCGGTGATGCCGCAGCCACCGGCCTCGCGGTAGCCCGCCAGATCGGGCTGCAGGCCGAGCGCGCCGTGACAGGCGATGAAGTCAGTAGCGCCGACGATCGCCGCCTTTGCGAGTTGCTGAGCCGGAACGTCGTGTTCGCGCGCACGACGCCGGAACACAAGCTGCGAATCATCCGGCGGCTGAAGGACCTGGGCCACGTTGTCGGCATGACGGGTGACGGCGTCAACGACGCACCGGCGCTGAAAAAGGCCGACATCGGCATCGCCATGGGCATGAGAGGAACCGACGTGGCGAGAGGCGCCTCCGACCTCATACTCACGGACGACAATTTCGCCTCGATCATAAATGCGGTGGAAGAAGGCCGCCGCCAGTACGACAACATTCAGAAGTTCGTTCGCTATCTGCTGTCCTCCAACACCGGTGAGGTGGTGGCGATCTTCATCAACATACTGCTCGGCGGCCCGTTGATCCTTCTCCCCGTTCAGATCCTGTGGATGAACCTGGTGACGGATGGTGTTACCGCGGTGGCGCTCGGGGTCGAACCGGCCGAGGCCGGGGTCATGCAGCGGCCGCCGCGATCGCCGAGCGCGCCGGTGGTCGATCGATCTTCCGTGCTCAGGATCCTCGGCTACGGCACATACATCGGTCTCGTCACCCTGGGTTTGTTCCACCTGTACCTCGCCAAGGCGGATCCCGGCAGCGCCGCGCGACCCCAAACCGTCGCCTTCACGGCAATCATCGTCGCCGAAAAAGTCAACGTACTGAACTTTCGAACGCTGGGAACTCCCTTGGCGCTGGTGGGCTTCTTCTCGAACCGATGGATTCTCGTCGCCTTGGCCTCGACCATCGGCCTTCAGGTCGCGGCCGTGTACGTACCGTTCCTGCAAGGCGCCCTGCATACAACACCCCTACAGGCAGTCGATTGGGCGTTGATCCTGGCCGCCGCGGCGCCGATTTTCATCATCAGCGAGGCCATCAAGACATTGCGCTGGAAGTACGGCTAGGCGAGCAACACGAAATAGACGCCGACGTACAGCAGCAAGAGCATCGATCCCGTACGCCATGTGTGTCGGCTCGAAAAGCCGAGAGTCAGCGCCACCAGGCTCAGCACCGCGATGGCCGTGACGGAGCCGAACACCGCAACGCTCGCGGTCACGCTCGCCGGCGCCACCAATGGGCCGATGCCCATCGACAGCGTCGTGTCGACAAAGCTGGAGCCCAGGACGTCGCCCAGGGCCACGTCGCGCATCCCGCTACGCAACGCCGTCACATCCACCACGAGCTCGGGCAACGAGGTCCCGATCGAAGCAACGAAAAAGCTGAGCAAGTACTGGGGCACGCCGAACAGCGCTGACAAGCGAACAAAAGCCATCACCGCAATGGCGGCCCCCACCGCGACAAGCGCCAGGAAGGCGAGCGCGGCAGCCGCGTGGTACACGCGATTGCCGGCGGCAACGGTCTCGATCGGCTCTGCTGCCGGTGGCAGTCGGCGCCAAATCACCACGCTGCCGACGACCCAGACCACGAGAAGGACGACGCCATCAGCGCGGGACAGGAGTCCGTCGCTGAGAAGGACCGCGCCGAGGGCCAGTGCAGCGACAGATGCACCGGTCACGATGAACACCCTTGCCCGTTGGTAGGCAAAAGCTCCGCACAGAAACGGGAGCATCCCGAGTATGAGCGTCGACTGCGTAACCGCTGATCCGATGGAATCGCCGGCGTTGAGGTCGCCGAATCCCGCCACGCAGGCGGCGATGGAGTTGGCAATCTCCGGCAGATCGGTTCCCACCGCCAGCAACGTGAAGCCAATGAAAAAGGGCGGCACGCGACTCGCCTGCGCCAACTGCCGTACGTGAAAGACAGCCCGTGTACTGGCGAAGAGCACCAACCCGAAGGCGGCGAGCAGCGACGCAAGCCACCCGAGCAACGTCATGTGACGTCAGGTCGCAGCGGAGCGGACGGACCATCGAGCAGCCGTCGGCGATTCACGATGCGCTCACGAACGGCGTCGGTAACCGGAAACTCGCCGCGCTCGGCAACTGTGGCTTTCACATGCGAATGATACGAACTCTGATCTCTTTCACCAACAGGGCGTGTCGACCTCGACGCGTGCTGACCGGTCAACCGGCCGCGTCGAAATGAGGTATCTTCCGGGGGTCAGGTTGCTCACCCCCGACGCTACCGCAACTTCGGCTTTCTGAGCTCAACCTCAGCAAACGCGCGCATGGGTCTGATCCACTTCTATCGCGTACCCGGTGTTCCTTCCGCAGCCCTGGACGCGCTCTTGAAGCGAGCGCGCGAGCGCGTATCCGGGGATATCGCAGCGATCGAGTCGGAGCTCTGCTTCAACGTTGAAGCCGCGGGTCAGCTCGACCCTGCTGAGATCGACGTCCTCACCTGGTTGTTGAGCGAAACGTTCGAGCCCGATCAATTTGGCGCCGCCAGTTTCCTGCACGCGAACGCCCACGACGTACTCCTCGAGGTGGGCCCGCGCCTGAACTTCTCGACCGCCTGGTCAACCAACGCGGTGTCGATCTGCCACGCCTGCGAGCTCGACAAGGTCCGCCGCATCGAGCGCTCGCGACGCTACGTACTGCGCACGAGCTCGCCGCTCGCCGACGAACAGCTCGCGACCTTCCGGGCGCTGGTTCACGATCGGATGACCGAGTGTCCCTACCCCGAGACGCTCGACAGCTTCGCCGTCGGCATCGAGCCGGAGCCCGTGGCGGAAGTCCCCGTAATGGAGGAAGGACGCGCCGCCCTCGAGCGCATCGACGCCGAGATGGGGCTCGCCTTCGACGATTGGGACCTCGACTACTACACGGCGCTGTTCCGCGACCGGATGGGCCGCAATCCGACCAACGTCGAGTGTTTCGACATCGCCCAGTCCAACAGCGAACACTCGCGGCACTGGTTCTTCAGGGGGCGGCTGATCATCGACGGCGAGGAAATGCCCGATCACCTGATGGCGATCGTCAAAGCGCCGCTCGACGCCAACCCCAACAACAGCGTCATCGCCTTCCGCGACAACTCCAGCGCCATTCGCGGCTCCAGGATCCGCACCATCGTGCCGCAAGAGCCCGGCCGCCCGGGGCCGTTCTCGTCCGAAGATCTCGACTACGACATCATCTTCACCGCCGAGACCCACAATTTCCCGTCGGGCGTGGCGCCGTTTCCCGGCGCTGAAACCGGCACCGGCGGTCGTATCCGCGATGTCCACGCCGCCGGACGCGGCTCGCTCGTGGTTGCCGGCACGGTCGCCTACTGCGTCGGCAATCTACGGATTCCGGGCTATCCCCTGCCCTGGGAAGACGACACCTTCGCCTACCCCGACAATCTGGCGCCACCGTTGCAGATCGAGATCGACGCCAGCAACGGCGCCAGCGACTACGGCAACAAGTTCGGCGAACCGGTGATTCAGGGCTACACGCGCTCGTTCGGGCTGCGGCTGCCGGGCGGCGAGCGCCGCGAGTGGATCAAGCCGATCATGTTTTCCGGCGGTATCGGCCAGATCGACGCCCGCCACACGACCAAGGACAGCCCCGAGCCGGAGATGCTGGTGGTGAAGATCGGCGGCCCGGCCTATCGAATCGGCATGGGCGGCGGCGCCGCCTCGAGCATGGTGCAGGGCGAGAACGTCGCCGAGCTCGACTTCAATGCCGTGCAGCGCGGCGACGCCGAGATGGAGCAAAAGATGAACCGGGTGCTGCGCGCCTGTGTCGAGCTCGGTGAGCACAACCCGATCGTGTCGATCCACGACCAGGGAGCCGGCGGCAACTGCAACGTTCTGAAGGAAATCGTCGAGCCGCAGGGCGCGCTGATCAATGTGCGCGAGATCCCGCTCGGTGACGACACGCTGTCGGTGCTGGAAATCTGGGGCGCCGAGTCGCAGGAGCAGGACGCGTTGCTGTTGCGCCCCGAGCACGAGCAACTCTTCCGCGACCTCTGCGCCCGCGAAATGGCGCCGGTGGCGTTCGTCGGCAAGGTCACCGGCGACGGCCGCATCGTCCTGTGGGACGAAAACGACGATTCGACACCGGTGGACCTGGAACTCGACGCGGTGCTCGGCGACATGCCCCAGAAGGTCTTCGAGATGGCAACGGTCGCGCCGCAAGCGGCACCCCTGGACCTGCCCGACGATCTCACCGTTGCCGCGGCGCTCGACCGCGTGTTGCGGCTGCTGTCGGTGGGCTCCAAACGCTTCCTGACCACCAAGGTCGATCGCGCCGTCACCGGGTTGGTGGCGCAGCAGCCGTGCGCCGGACCGCTGCAGCTCACGGTCGCCGACGTGGCGGTGATCGCGCAAAGCCACTTCGGCGTCACCGGCGCCGCCACCGCCATCGGCGAGCAACCCATCAAGGGGTTGCTCGATCCGGCGGCGATGGCGCGAATGTGCGTTGGCGAAGCACTGACCAATATCGTGTGGGCACTGAGCAGCGGCCGTGAAGACATCAAATGCTCGGCCAACTGGATGTGGGCGGCCAAGCTGCCCGGCGAGGGCGCCATGCTCTACGCCGCCGCCGCCGCCATGAGCGACATCATGTTGGAGCTGGGTATCGCC
>CBDUXW010000074.1:0-9992 GCA_965371275.1 uncultured bacterium
TGTGAGCCGCATCGTGCCGGTGAGTGCGGAGCGCAGCCAGGTTCGTGGAAGTGGTTCGGGGCTGGCGAAGAAGACCGAGCGATGGCGCCGTATCGCCGATGCCGCTGCCGAGCAAAGTCGTCGCCAGCGCGTGCCGCTGGTCGATGAGCCGTGCGCGGTGTCGTCGTTGCAGTGGGCCGAGCTCCCGGAACTGATCTTGTTGCTGGATCCGGGCGCCGACGGTGACGCTTGGGACCGGGCGCTGACGTCGACGGCCGGATCGGTCGCCGTGATGGTCGGCCCCGAAGGCGGATGGAGCACCGCCGAGATCGCGGTGGCTTCCGACAACGGGGCGGTTCCTGTGGGCATGGGCCCACGAATCCTGAGAGCGGACACCGCCGGCGTCGTCGCGGTGGCGTTGCTGCAGGGGTTGCGGGGCGATCTTCGTTAGGCCGGCCGCGGGGTGGAGTGTGTGGCTTGCGGCTCGCTACTCGGGAGGCGACAACGGTCGGTCCGAGGCGCTGCGCATCAGCTTGCGAAAATCGTCGCCCCGCATGGGCACATTTCGGCACATTTCGTACAGACGGCTGCGGGCGTACGGGCCGATTCGATCCTCGAGCACCATGTCGGTGGGCTGAGCGCGGTCATCGGAGTAGTTCGTGGTGATCAGCGTCAGCTTTTGCCGTTGATAGCGGTCGTTGAGGATATGGGTGACCGTATCGCGCACCCAGGCGGTCGGCCGCCGGGTGCCGAGCTCGTCGAGCAGCAATACGTCGGCGCGCAACACGGGCCGCAGGATTTCGAGCTCGGAGGTCTCGGATACGGGGTTGTAGGAGTCCTGAATCGAGCGCAGGAGGTCGCGGTAATCCACGAACACGCCGCGCACCGGGTACCGTGAGACCAAGGCGCGCAGAATCGCCACGCCGAGGTGCGTTTTGCCGACGCCCGCGGGCCCGTGGAACAGCAGCCCGCTCTCGACCCGATCGAACGATTCCACGAACTTCTCGGCGATCAGGCGTGCCTCGTCGAGGGAGCCGTGCATGTGGGGCAGCACGTCGAAGTTGTGGAGCGTCGCGTGCCGGTAGCGCGGCGGAATTCCGGCGGCCTCCATCCGTCGCGCGATTCCGGCCTCGACAAAGCACGCGCAGCGCACTACCGCCGCCGTCGCTTCATCCGTGGCCTGAACCCAGCCGGTGCCGCCGCACTCCGTGCATACGGTGGCAGTCTCGACGGCGGCGCCGTGGCTTCGTGTTGTGGTCAATGGCTGTTCTCGGGCCCGTCCGATAACGTTTGCCCGTTGTCGGCGTCGGTGGGGCGGCCGCTGCGAGTGGTCACCGATACTCGCGTACGTTGGACCGTCAGCGAGCCGCGCTCGACCCGTACGAGAGCTTGCTCAAAACGTCCCTGTAGCTCGGCCTCGTTCTTCAGCAGCTCGTCACGGACATAGGCCATCAGCGAGGCGACCTCGCGCTGCATGCTCGCCATGCTTGCACGCATGTTCAGAATGACCTCGACGCCGGCAAGATTGACGCCCAGCTCGCGCGTCAATGTGAGGATCAGCTCCAAGCGTTCGAGATCGTCGGTCGAGTACAACCGGGTGTTGCCTTGCGAGCGATCCGGTCGCAACAGGCCTTCGCGCTCGTAGAGGCGCAGCGTCTGCGGGTGAATGTCGTACAGCTCCGCCACGGCGCTGATCATGTAGGTGCCGCGCTGCCGCTTCGTGTCGGCGCTCATCGGCGCACCGTATCACGTGTGTTTCGCGCCCGTGGAGGCTGCAGAGTCCGTTCTCCGAACTCGCGGATCAGACGCTTGGCGTCTTCGTCGACAGTCTCCGGAGTCCACAGGTCGACCTTCAAGATGAGGTCGCCGCGGCGGCCGTTGGGCATTTCGAGGCCGTGCCCCCGCACGCGCAGTTTCTGACCGTTGCGCGTTCCCGGCGGCACCCGCACGTTGGCGACGCCGTCGAGCGTCGGCGTGGTGATGCGGCCGCCGAGAATAGCCTCGCTCACCGTTAGTTGCAGCTCACCGTGCAGATGCGGGCCGCGGCGCTCGAAGCGCGGATCCGCGAGAACGCGACACGTAACGAGCAGGTCGCCGGCCGGGCCGCCTCGCACGCCCTTGTGACCGCCGCCGGCAACGCGCAACACGTGACCATCGACGATACCCGTCGGTATGCGGACGGCGACGGTCGACTCGGAGCCGACGAGTCCCGAGGCCTGGCAGGCGTTACATTCCGTGCCCCGATGGATGCCTTCTCCGTCGCAATCGGCGCAGTGCACCGCTACGGTCATGGCGCCGCGGCCGAACACCTCTTTGCCGGACCCGTGGCAGCGCAGGCAAGGCGCCGCGCGACGCACGTCGATCCGTCCGCTGCCTGCACACGTATGGCAGCGCAGGAGCCGGCGGATGTCGACCGTCGTACGTCGTCCGCGCTCGACGTCGGTGAGGCGAATCGACACGCTCGCATGTATGTCGCCGCCGCGTTGCGGTTGGGAACGCTTGGCGTGATCACGCAGGTCGCGAAAAAGCCGCTGATAGGAGCCGGCGTTGTTGCCGCCATGCTCGACAGAGACGTCCGGCCCCGCGACGCGCAACGGATCCGCGGCGGGACGGCCTTCACGATCATAGTGGGCACGGGCGTCCGGATCGCTCAACACGCTGTGGGCGAGCTTGATGCGTTCGAACGCCGAGGCCGAGCGCCCATCCCCGGGATTGATGTCGGGGTGGTATCGGCGCGACAGGTGGCGAAACGATGCTTCGATGGTTTCGGCGTCGGCGTCAGGAGAGACTCCCAACACCGCATAGTGATCCCGGGACAACATCATTCGCCTCACTGGCGGCGCCCGGAGCTCGCGCCCCGGGCCGCCGCGTCCGAATTTGCTCAGTCGTTGTCGTCTTCGACGACTTCGGCCTCGATGACTTCTTCGTCGGCGTCTTCCGTAGGTCCGGCGCTCGACGAGTCGCCGTCCGTGGAGCCGACCGACTGGTACATCGCTTCGGCCATGCTGTGTGACGCAGTTTGCAGCTGATCGAGGGCCGCGCGCACCTGGTCGGGGCTCGCGTCGTCGTCTTCCATCACGTCCTTGGCTGCCTCGAGGGCGCCCTCGACCTGCTTGAGCGACGCCGCGTCGATGCTGTCGCGGTTCTCGTCCAGCACTTTCTGCGTCTGGTAGATGTTCGAATCGAGCTGGTTGCGGGCATCGATTCCCTCGCGCCGCGACTTGTCCTCGTCGGCGTGCGCGGTGGCGTCGCTGACCATGTTGTCGATCTCGTCCGGAGCCAATCCGCTCGATGACGTGACGGTGATCTTCTGCTCCTTGCCGGTGCCGAGATCCTTCGCGGAGACGTTGAGGATGCCGTTGGCGTCGATGTCGAATGTGACCTCGACCTGCGGCACGCCGCGCGGGGCGGTCGGGATGCCGACAAGATGGAACTTGCCCAGCGTACGGTTGTCGCCGGCCATCTCGCGCTCGCCCTGCAGGACGTGAATCTCGACGCTCGTTTGATTGTCGCTGGCGGTGCTGAACACCTCGCTCTTGCGCGTCGGAATGGTCGTGTTTCGAGGAATCAGCACCGTCGTGACGCTGCCCAGGGTCTCGATGCCGAGAGAAAGGGGAGTGACGTCGAGCAGCAGAACGTCGTCCACCTCGCCGGCCAGCACGCCGGCCTGGATCGCGGCGCCGATGGCCACGACCTCGTCCGGATTGACGCCGCGGTGCGGTTCCTTGCCGAACTGTTCGCTCACCAGGTCCTGGACGCGCGGTATGCGGGTCGAGCCGCCGACCAGGACGACTTCATCGATCTCGCTGGCCTTCATGTTGGCGTCCTTGAGCGCCTGCTTGCAGGGGTCGATCGTGCGCTCCAGCAGATCCTCGACGAGCTGTTCGAACTTCGAGCGCGACAACTTCAGGGACAGATGCTTCGGGCCGGACTGGTCGGCGGTGATGAACGGTAGGTTGAGCTCGGTTTCGGAGACGCTCGACAGCTCGATCTTGGCCTTCTCCGCCGCCTCCTTGAGGCGCTGCAGGGCCATTCTGTCCTGCGTCAGGTCGACACCCTGGTCTTTCTTGAACTCGTCGACGATCCACTCGATGATGCGCTGGTCGAGGTTGTCGCCGCCCAGGTGCGTGTCGCCGTTCGTCGCCTTGACCTCCACGACGCCGTCGCCGACCTCGAGAATCGAGATATCGAACGTGCCGCCGCCGAAGTCGTACACGGCGATTTTCTCGTCGGCTTGCTTGTCGAGGCCGTAGGCGAGTGCGGCGGCCGTCGGCTCGTTGATGATGCGCTCGACCTTGAGCCCGGCGATCTTGCCGGCATCTTTGGTGGCCTGGCGCTGGCTGTCGTTGAAATATGCCGGCACGGTGACCACGACACGCTCGATGGTTTCGCCGAGGTAGTCTTCGGCCGCCTGCTTGAGTTTCTGCAGTATCATCGCCGAGATCTCGGGGGGCGAATACCTCTTGCCGCGGGCGACGATGCGCACGTCGTCACCCTCTTCGATGACCTCGTAGGGCACCATCTTCATCTCTTCGTCGACTTCGCTATAGCGCCGCCCCATGAATCGCTTGATCGAGAAGACGGTGTTCTCGGGGTTGGTAATCGCCTGGCGCTTGGCGATCTGACCGACGAGGCGTTCGTCCTTGTCGGTGAACGCGACGACCGACGGGGTCGTTCGGTTACCTTCGGCGTTGGGAATGACGACCGGCTCGCCGCCTTCCATCACGGCAACGACCGAATTGGTCGTCCCGAGGTCCATTCCGATGATCTTAGACATTTGGATTCCTCCACGAGGCGGCGTTGACCGGGTGACCGCGCGACGCCGAGGCCGGCGTGCGAGCAGGACAACGCTGCAGGACGTTTACGTAGTGTTTTCGTTGATGTAGCGGATCGTGCTCCAGCGTCGCAGAAGGAGACGCTTCCGCACTGATTTAACTACTTAACAGGATAAAACCTGAGCGCCTTATTGTCAACCCTGGGATTTTTGCACGAAAACCATGCGCAACTGGTACAGAGCTTCGGTTAGCTGTTTCTGCTCCGCTTCGTCCAGGTTGCCCTTGGTCTTCTCATCGATCATCGATAGCGTGTCGATCTTGTACTGGGCGAGCTCCAGATCGGCGTGTTTCTCGCCGGTATGCGGGTCCGGTATGGCCCCCATGTAGAGCATCGCTTCGAGGTACATGTTTTCCACGAACGCTGCGAAGTCGCGCGGCAGGTCGGCGATGCCCGCTGTCGGCGCGACGATCTGGGGATCCGAGTCGTCGGCGTCAGCGGCCGGCGACTCGTCGACGGTTTCGAGCACCGGCGCCTCCCCGGTTACGGCTTCCGTAGGCGGCTCGGGAGCATCCTGCGGGGCGGCATCGGCGGCGTCGGGTGCGGCGCCGGCGTCTTCCGTCTTGAGGTTGCCGGCGCTGTCGAATTTGCGGCGGTCCGTTACTTTGAGCCGCGGCGCTTCTTCTTCACGTTCTTCGTCAGCGAAAATCTGCTCGTCGTCGTTCATGGTGTCTCGTATGAGCGGGGTCTGTTCAGGGACGGATCGCCAAATCCGTGGCGCCGGTGACCCGGTTGACGAGAATTCTAACAGGCGGCGGCGGGCTCCAGCACGGCCCGGGAGGGCACGATAGAATTCCGACCTCCGCCTGTATCCTGAACCGTCGCACCAGCCTGCGAGCAACCGAAGTGGCAAAAGACTCGACGTCCACGCAACACGCTTTCGACCGCCTCGTCGAGATCATGCGCATATTGCGCGGCCCCGACGGCTGCCCGTGGGACCGCGAGCAGGACCTGCGCTCGCTCCGTCGCTACGTGCTGGAGGAGGCCTTCGAAGTCGTGCAGACGATCGATGATGGCGACCTGGAAGCCCTCCCTGCGGAGCTCGGTGATCTGCTGTTGCAGGTGGTGTTTCTGTCGCAAATGGCCGCGGAAGAGGGCCATTTCGACGTCAAGACGGTGATCGAGGCGATCACCGACAAGCTCGTGCGGCGCCACCCACATGTGTTCGAAGATCAGCAGGTCGAAACCGCGAGCGAGGTGTTGCAGCGTTGGGAAACGATCAAACGCGACGAACGCGGAGGCGGCTCGGTGCTCGACGACATTCCCACCACGTTCCCAGCGCTGGCGCGGGCCGAGAAGCTGGGCCGACGGGCCGCGATCGTCGGCTTCGACTGGCCGGCACCCGCAGCGGTGCTCGACAAGGTCCGTGAGGAGCTCGACGAGGTAAGCGAGGCGATCGAAAAGGCGGAGCAGCGGGACGTTCGCCGCTGCCCGGAGGTCGAAGCGGAGATCGGCGATCTGTTGTTCGCCATCGCCAACCTGTCGCGCCAACTCGGCCTCTCTCCGGAAGTGGCGTTGCTGCACGCCAACGACAAGTTCGAGCGGCGCTTCCGTGCCATCGAACCGGAGATCGCCGCCGGCAATGCTACCGATGTCGAGGCCATGGACGCGCTGTGGGACGACGTCAAGCGGCGCGAGCGCTCGAGCTAACCATCACACTTTTACCACGGCCCGTTAAAGGCCGCGGGAGGCCAGGGCGGCGACCCCGCTCCCCAGCAGGTAGAGCACCAGCATGGGCACGGCAACCAGGACCTGGCTGATGCCGTCGGGCGGAGTGATCAGCGCCGCCAGCACGAACGACACGAGGACGGCGTAGGGGAAAAAGCGCAGCATTTGTCGCGCCGTGACCAGTCCGAAGCGAGCCAGCACGAAGCTGATCAGCGGTAGCTGCGCCGACAAGCCCATTGCCAGCAGCATGCGAATGGAGAAACGTAGGTACTCGCGGATGGTGATTGCGAAGTTGAACTCGCGGGCGACGCTGAGCAGGTAGCTGACCACGAACGGCATCAACACCAGTTGCCCGAACGCCAGGCCGACGCCGAACAGCGCCGTCGAGCAGATAACGAACGCCACCGCCTTGGACAGTCCGCGGCTGATCCCCAGCGGCGCGACGAGTCGCCAGAAAACCGTCATCAGGACGGGCAACCCGAGCAGCAGCCCGCCCAGCAAAGAGACGCTGAAATAGATGACGAAGGGGTCGGTAAGGTTGGTGAATACGAGGTGCGGGTCGCGCCCGGCCTCGGCGAGCGCGACGGTCAGCGGCCGCGCCAGGAAGTTGAACACCCGATCCGCCACGCTCCAGGACGCAGCGGTGCCGGCGAGCAGGGCGATGACGACCCACAACAGGCTGCGCCGCAGCGCATCTATGCGGTCGACAACGTCGTGCCAGCGAATGCCGCCCAAGCCGTCAGTTGATGAAGTGGCAGTGTCCACGGCGAAGCACTAGTGTGTCGAAAACGGCGATCATAGCACCACGGGATCGCCCGAAACTCCGGTACGCCGACCGTGAAAACCGCGAGGAAATAGTTTGGATAGCCACGTACGCAGCGATCTCGCGGCTCTAGAAGGGGCCGCCGCAGCAGAGGCTACCGACACCCGACGGTCCACTCCGGGCCCCGGCGAGCGGGGCGCGGGCTGGATCGAGGTCATCTGCGGCAGCATGTTCTCGGGCAAGAGCGAAGAGCTCATCCGCCGGTTGCGGCGCGCCGAGATCGCCCGGCAGCACGTCCAGGTGTTCAAGCCGCGCATCGACGATCGCTACGACGACGACCGCATCGTGTCGCACAACCGCCAGCGGCTGCCGAGCCAACGAGTGACGACCTCCGCGGAGCTCTACGCTGCCGTCGAGGACCTCACGCGGGTCGTCGGCATCGACGAAGCGCAGTTTTACGATGAAGATCTCGTCGACGTCTGCCAACGGCTCGCCGGCGAGGGCCGCAGAGTTATCGTGGCGGGCCTCGACCAGGACTACTTGGGCCGGCCGTTCGAACCCATTCCGCAGCTTCTGTCGCTGGCCGAATACATCACCAAGACGTTGGCGATCTGCGTCAAGTGCGGCGCCCCGGCAAATCGTTCGCAGCGCCTGATCACCAGCGCTGAGCGTGTCGTGGTCGGCGCCGACGACGTCTACGAGGCGCGTTGCAGGTCGTGCTTCGATCCACAGGAGCCCGGACACGCGTGAGGCGGGCTACCAGCCGCCGACGCGATATCTTCCGCGACCGCTGGTCCAGCGCTCACCACGCACGCGAATTCGCCGGCTCCAGGTCACCGTGACGGCACCGTCGCGATCGGTGCGGTAGACAGCGATCTGGCGGCTTCGGTATCGTTCCAGGACGGTCGGCGACGGCAAACGGAAGCGGTTCTTCCAGCCGACAGAGATCACCGCGTGCCGCGCTCCAGCGGCCTCCAGAAGGGTGTCGGTGCTCGATGTGGCACTACCATGGTGCGGCACCTTCAACACGGTGCGGCGTGTCCGCCGAACCCACGGCGCCCACGTCGACTCGGCTTCCCGCTCGGCATCTCCGGTGAGCAACAAGCGGGCCGTGGGGCAGTCGAGGAGCGCCACCCAGGAGGCGTTGTTGGAGGTCGGCGTGCCGCCTGGTCGCAGCCACTCGCCGGCAGGGTGCAGGGTCGACCAGAGACACGCTCCCGCGTACTGCGCGTGCCCGTAGGCGAGGGCCGATAGCCTCGTCTCTCTCGGCAGCGCCGTCGGCAGGCTCCGGGGGACGTCGCTCCCCGTCCACACGTGCTGTACCGGCATTTCCGCCAGGACACCGGCGAGCCCGCCGCTGTGATCGGCATGAAAGTGTGTGATGGCAACGGCTCCCAGACGGGTCAGGCCGCGAGCCCGCAGCGCCGGCGCGATGATGGCGCTTCCCGGGTCGAAGCGGCTGCCCGGAGCCCCGCCGGTGTCGACGAGCACCGCCGGCGAGGCTGCTGTTTCGACCAGAACCGAATCGCCCTGACCAACGTCGAACGCCACCATTCGGAGCTCAGGCCGGCGCGTGTCGCGGATGCTAGGGATCACGACCGCCGTCGATGGTCGGTCGCCGAAGGCGGCCAGCTTGTCCATGAGAGCGATACCGGCGCCGGTTCCACGCGCCGCGAGTTGCGCCGCCGGCGTGACTCCGGCGGTTTCCAACCCGACGGCGACGAGTGCCGATACGAGCACGACTCCCAGCAGGGGAACGGCGAGCGGGTTGAGCCAGAAGCCGGCCAGCGGAACGCGATAATTGGTGACCGCCACCAGGGGACTCACGGCGAGTTGTGCCGCCCACGATGAGACCATCGCTCCCGTTGCGCGGTCGGCGACACGCCGGGTGCCCGAACCGGACCCGGGCCCTGAAGTTCGGTGCACCACGGCGACGATCGCGGCCGTGGCCGCGGTGCTGAGCTGAAAGCCGAGATCGAGTGTTACCCAAGGATCACGCGCCGTGAGCAAGAGCGTCGCCAGCGCCAGCGCGTTGAGTGGCGAAGCGCGGCGACCGGCGGCCGTCGCGGCGAAGAAGTACGCGGCCATCAGCGCCGCCCGAGCGAGCGCCGCGCGTATCACCGTGATGCCGAGGAATAGCGGCAGCGCCGCCAGGCACGTCGCCGCAGCTCGGGGAGGCGACATACCCAGAACGCGGCACATGGAGAAGACGGCGCTCAACAGCAGGCCCAGGTGCAGGCCCGAGATCGCCAGCACGTGAGCGAGCCCGGCGCGTGTGTAGCGGCTCCGCAGCGCGGTATCGAGGTCGCCGCGCTCGCCGAGCAGCAGGGCGCGCACGAAGGGCGCCTGGGCGGCAAACAGTTGGTCGATTGCCGAGCGCACACGGAGACGAGCCCGGTGTTCTGCCCCGCTCCACGGCCAGCGCTGGGCCGGCGTGCCACGCCGCAGTTGCCGGTAACTCTTCAGGCGGGCTCTCAGGTCGTTGCCGGTGGCGCGCAGCGGTTGTCGTGACCGCACGTAAGGATTTGCCGACGGGCGGTCGGTGCGCAGCGAGAGAAACGTTTCGAATCGCGTTCCTGACGGCGCGTCGAGCGCCGGCGGCTCGGCCACCGACAGTAGAACCCGCAGCGGCCAGCGACGCCACCGAGAATCAACGTACAGATCCTCTACGACAACGTCCACCAGCGATCCGGAGCCGTTACTGCGTGGCGTCGTGCGCAAGTATCCCCGCACCTTCCACGGCCCCTGC
>CBDUXW010000075.1:0-9979 GCA_965371275.1 uncultured bacterium
ACTCGCCCCGTCGCGCTCGCTACAAGTGTCAAGCTATTCCTGGGACAGCACACTAGCTGCGCTCGCCACTGAGTACCGCGGCGATCTGGATGCTGTACAGCAGGATGGCGGCGGCGTAGTAGACCCAGAACATGAAGATCACGATGGCGCCGGCCGAGCCGGTGAAGCTCAGCGTCGACGAGGCGTAGCTCAGGTACGTGGAGATCACGCTCTTGGCGATTTCCCAGCCGATGCTGCCCACCATCGCTGCGGGCAGCAAGACGTGCCACTTCAGGATGCGCTCCGTCAGCACCTGGATAACCAGCGCGAACATCGCGACCGAGAGGATGAGCGAGCCGACGACCGGCACGGAGGGCAACGCTTCGAACCAGTCGATGACGCCGCCGGCCAGCTCGGGCGCCGCGGAACGCAGGATCGACAGGATGTTGCTCGTCAGGAAGCTGGCCACCAGCAGTGTCATGGCGCTCAGGAACATCAAGAAAGGCTTCGCGTATTCCCACATCGCGCGCAACGCGAAGCTGCGCCAGCTCAGGCTCTCGACTCTCTGGTGAAAAATCTGCCCGACCGCCGTTTGCATGGCGAAAAATACGAAGCTCGATACCCACAGGGTCGCGATCCCGGAGGCGATGCCGATGCCCGTGCGGTTGTCGAGGAACGATTGCGCGTACGCTATCATTTCGACGCCGAGGCCGGGAACGATCATGTTGAAACGCTCGAGCGCTGCCGCCAGGCCTTCCTCCGACGAGCCCAGGAACGCTCCGAGTATCGAGGCCACGAGGCTCAGAAACGGGATCACGGACAGCAGCGCGTAGTACGAAATCGCGGCGCTGTGGTTGAAGCAGCCGTCGCGCGCGAAGTTGCGGGCGCCGAGCAGTAGGGCCTTGCCGAACACGCCGGGAGAGAGCTCCGGAGCGGAAGGCGTGGCCGGGCTGGTTGCCTCCTCGTTGCCGGTTTTGTTCACTTCACGTTCGCTCACGTTGCCGCCGCCTGTGCCTGTGCGATGCCTTTTTGTTCGTCGACGGTCAGCAGGATAGCGAGTCCGACGATGAAGAACACGGCCATCGACAAGATCGCGACGCGGATTCCGAGCAGGGCGTAGGCACTGCCGTACACCAGGGGGCCGACCACCGAGGAAAAGCGGCCGGCAATGCCGAAGAAGGAAAAGAATTCGGCGCTCTTCTGTTCGGGCGTGAACAATCCCTGCAAGGCGCGACTGGCCGCCTGGCTGCCGCCGAGAATCAGCCCGACGAGGAAGCCCATCATCCATACCTCGCGCTGCGCGTTACCGGTGAAGCCGATGAAGTACCCCCATACCGCAACCACGATCCACAGCACGAGCGTGATGACCACGGTGCGCTTGTTGCCGATGCGGTCGCTGATCGCGCCGAGCAGCAGCGCGCCGACGAAGGCCGTGGCCTGGATCACCAGAAACAGTGCAACCACTTGCCCGTCGGACATGCCGACCACCTGATCGACGAAGATCGCCGCCACGACGATGACGGTTTGAATGCCGTCGTTGTAGACCAGGAAGGCGATCAGGAACTTGGTGAGCTCGGAGTAACTGCGCAGATTGCGCAGCGTCTTGCGGAGACGCCCGAAGCCGATCGCCAGATAGCTCTTGCCGGCGGGCAGGCTGGAGGTCGGTTCCCTTTCGTGCAACCACAGCAGTGTTGGTATGGCGAACACGGCCCACCATACGGCGACCGTCAAGAAGGTATCGTTCGGCGTGAACGGTGCGCTGAATCCGAGCCACTCGGGATAGCTCAGCATCAGCAGGTTGATCCCCAGCAGCACGCTGCCGCCGAGGTAGCCGAGCATGAAGCCGAAGCCGGAGATCCAGCCGATGTTGTCGCGGGTGGAGATCTCCGGCAGAAAAGCGTTGTAGAAGACGTTGCCGGCGGCGAAGCCGATCTGCGCGATAACGAAGAAGATCGCGCCGCGCCAGTACTGGCCCTCGTGCGCGAAGTAGAGCAATGCTGTTCCGCCGGCGCCCATGTAGCAGAAGAAGGCGAGGAACTTCTTCTTGGAGCCGGTGGAGTCGGCGATGGCGCCGAGTACGGGCGCCGCCACGGCGACGATCAGCATCGCCGTCGCCAGCGTGAAGGTGAAAAACGTGACGCCGGGAATGTCGATCGAACGGCCGAAGATCGACAAGGTGACGCCGTCGGCGCCGGCGAGCACCTCCACGAAGTAGCGGTTGAAGATCACCGCCATGATCGTGGTGGCAAACGGCGAGTTGGCGAAGTCGTACAGGCCCCAACCCCAGATTTCCCGGCGGCACGCCATGGCGCTATTCAGGGCCACGGGCGGGGGCGTTACTCCGATCTGTCGGCCGCGACGCGGCCGTGCTCGAGTTGCAGCAACCAGTCGAGGTGGGGCAGGTTGAGAGGCTTGGTGAATACGTCAGAGGCGCCGAGCTCGATACATTTCTTGACGTAGTCGTCATCGGCCTTGCCGGTCATCGTCCAAATCGTGCCGACCTCGATCGCTTCCTCACGAACCTGTTGAAGCACTCCGAGCCCATCGAGCTGCGGAAGATACAGGTCGAGAAGCAACAGATCCGGCCGCCGCTGCCGCATCTCTTCCAGCGCCTCTTCGCCGGTGCCCGCAGTCACGACCGCATACCCACGTCGCATCAAGAAGCGACTGAGTAGATCGCAGATTTGTGGCTCATCGTCGGCTACGAGAGCTCGCATCCCGTTCCTGCCCGGTCCCCATTCCAGGCACTGAAAACCAGAGTCGCGGGTGAGTTTATGGCCCCGCGTGTCGCGATCGCTAGCCCTTTACGGACTCGAGGGCTTGGACCTTCTTCTCCAGGTCGCCGTTTTGCAGCATTTCCATGACGATGTCACAGCCACCTACGAACTCGCCGCCGATGAATATCTGCGGAATGGTCGGCCAAGCTGTGACCTCCATCAGCGTCGCACGGTAGTTGTCGAGGTCTTCGAGAACGTTCGTTGCCGTGAACGGAGCGTCGATCGACTGCAACGCGTCGCAGGTGGCTTTCGAGAAGCCGCACTGCGGCCATTCGGGTGTGCCCTTCATGAACACGTGCACGGGGCTGCCGGTAATGGACTCTTCGATCTGCTGTTTCAACTGTTCGGACATGATGAGTTACTCCCCCGGGACCGAAGTCAAGACGGACAACGCGTGTACCGCGTTGGTTAGTTCCTGCCCCACGGCTCGGTAGACCATTTGATGCTGCTCGACGAGGCTCTTGTCGGCGAATGCCGTTGAAATCACTTCGACTCTGAAGTGGTCGCGGGTGCCTGTGAGGTCGCGCACGCTCACCTGGGAGTCGGGGATTCCGGCCTCGATCAGCGTTCTTAGCTGCTCGGGATCCATGATCCGACGAGTGTAGCCGGTCCCGCCGGGAGAGGCGAGGCAGTGCCCGCCTCTCCCGTATCTGCTGCCTAGCGGCGAAGCTGCCGCCGCAAGCTGTCGAAGATCACGCGTTCCGGCATCAGCTCCTCGAGCTCCTGGCGCTGCTCAGGCGTCAAGGTGGCCATGACGTCGCGCTCCAGGCGCAGGCCCGCCATGCGGGCGTCGACGCCGAGTTCTGCGATCTGGCGCATCAACTGCTCGATGGCGTCGAGGCCGGCGCCGTCGTCGTCCATCATCTCTTCAAGGTCCATCTCGGCGATCTCGAGGTCGGCGTCCCGACGGATCTGCCCGCGCCGCACGGTGCGCTGCAGCTCGCGGATATGGCTCTCCTGATCCTCTGTGAGGCCGAGGTCCTCGGCGTGGGCGAGCACGCGGCTGACGGCGCCGGAGGCCGAATGCATGCGGAATACACCGCCCGGGCTCACCCGGATCCGGCCGGCCTGCGCCAGGGCGCCCTGCAGGCCACGGAGCCGCGCGATGCCGGCGTCGTCCTGCCAGAAGGCTTCGAACTCCGGGGGAAAGAACATTTCATCGGCGAACGGCGCGATGACGAACTCGCCGTGCTCCGGGGCCTGCGCTTCGACTACCGGGGGCTTGGGTGCTTGCTGCGGTGCGGAACCTGCCCAGGCCGCGGTGGCGACGATCAGGGCGATGACCGCGCAGCCGGTGCCGACTGCGGTACTGCGGCGAATGGAGCTCATTCGCTTCCCTCCTGGTTGAACGGATTAGGTACGGATCCAGGGATTGCCGTTACCCGGGGAGAAGGGCGACAACTGTCCTTGCCTGTTGAGACGCTCTGATCCGGGGAATAGTCGAAGCCCGCACGATGGCGGGACATCGTGCGGGCCTCGCGGCGCCTGACTGCGCCGGTCGGGGTCCTGCGCGTCGCGGTTTACCGGATCGCTTCGCGGCGGTCGTCCCGCCTCGGACCGCCGGTGCCACGCCGGCCGCGACCGTGACGCGGTTCTTCCTCGAGCTCGCCGAACTGCTCGTCGGTCAGCAACTCGCCGACCGCTTGATCGAGGTACAAGCCGCTCGTGCGGGCCGCGATCTGGAGGTCCGCAAGTGCGCGGAGATTGGATTCGATGGCCGTGATGTCCTTGGTGTCGGCGCTCATGAGCTCGCGCATGTCGAGTTGCGCCACCTGCATCGCGGCACGACGCTCGATCGACGCCTCCTGATGGGCACGTTGCGCCGCGCGAATCTGTTCCTCTTGATCGACGGTCAGGTTGAGCGCGTCGGCGCGGGTCAGTGCCCGTGCAGCGAGGCTCGGTCGGCCATGGTCCGCAGAGCCCATACCGCTGAAGCCGCCGCCACGCCCGGCGAACTCACGACCGAAGCCGCGGCCGCTTTGCGCCCCGGGCCCGTTGCCTTGCCCTCTACCGTGTGCGAAGCCCAGTGCACCGCGACCCTGGAAGTTGCGGCCGCGAGGAGCGAAGCCCTGCCGGCCGCGAAAGCCCTGTTGCGCCTGCTGCCCGGCGCCGGCGAAGCCGGCGGCGCCGAACGACTGCGGCTCCCAAACGGAACCCTGTCCCCGCGGTCCCATCTGTGAGAACGCGATCGCGGGAACCACGAGCGCCACCGCCAAGGTGCCGATGATCGAATAGGTGAAGACCCGTTTACTCATGCCGACCTCCTGGGTTCGGACTCCGTCATGGGTGCCGATCGAGTGCTTCGATGCGGCGTTCTCTTCTTATGACGGAAACGTGCCCCGGCGGGTCGTCAGGAGTCCGTAAGCAGCGCGTAAATCTTTGTAAAGAGAGCCCGGCCGGCGTGCCGGCTGAGAGCACACGATGGCCGGCGAGTCGGCGCCATGGCGCTGCTCGCCGGCCGGATGTCGTGTGCTTATTGCGCCCGATAGAGAATCCGACCGCCGATGATGGTGTACAGAACGCGCGCCTCGAGGATCTCTTCTTCGGGAACGGTCATGATGTCGCGGTCGAGTATCGTGATATCGGCCAGCTTGCCGGGCGTGATCGAGCCCTTGACGTCTTCCTCGAAGGCCGAGTAGGCGCCGTTGATGGTGTACGTTTGCAGCGCCTCCTCGCGGCTCAGGCGCTGCTCGGGGAAGAAGCGCTCGCCACTGTTCATCATGCGGCTCACGGTGGCGTAAAACGAGGGAATCGGATCGACGCGCTCGACCGGCGCGTCGGTGCCGTTGTTCACTACGGCGCCGGATTCCATCAGGCTCTTCCACACGTAGGCGCCGGTCTGCGCCCGCTCGGCGCCGAGCCGCGGCACCACGTACGGCGCGTCCGAGGTGCAGTGGACGCCCTGCATCGAGGCGATCACGCCGAGCTCGCCGAAGCGCGGGATGTCCTCGGCGCTGATGTGCTGGGCGTGCTCAATGCGGAACCTTGCGTCGTCGGCCTCCTCGGGGTGGGCCGCGAAGGCCCGCTCGAAGATATCGAGCACCTCGCGGTTGGCGCGGTCGCCGATGGCGTGGACGCAGAGCTGGTAACCGTTTTCCAGCGCCGTGCCGGCCATCTGCTCGATGCGTTCGGGGTCGCCGGTGTTGTGGCCGGAGCTGTCGAGCTCATCGCTGTAGGGTTCCAGTAGCCAGGCGCCGCGCGATCCGAGCGCGCCGTCGATGCTCATCTTCACCGCCCGCACGGTGAGCATGTCGTCGCCGTAGCCGATGACCCGCTGCGCCTGCAGCGTCTCCGCGTCGCCGCCGCCGCTCAGCATCACCCACATGCGCACCTGCAACGCACCCTCGTCGATGCCGCGCTTGAACAAGTCGATCGTGTCGACTCCCGACCCGGCGTCCTGGAAGCTGGTGATGCCTTTGCTGATCACTTCCTGGCTGGCGAGCTCCATCTGCCGCCAGGTGCGCGCCTCACGATCTTCGTCGCTCATCCGACTCTCGACATTGCGGCGGGCGCTGTTGATGACACGGGAGGCACGTTCGACGAACACGCCGAGTGGCTCGCCGTTCTCGTCCATGATGATCTCGCCGCCGTTCGGCTGCCCGGAGTCGCGGGTAATACCGGCGAGCTCCATGGCGTAGGCGTTGCCGAAGGTGGCGTGGCCGCTGGCATGGCGCAGGATTACCGGATTCTCGCGACTCACCGCGCTCACGGCATCGTGGTGGGGGAAGCCGCGCACGGTGTTGGAGGCGTTGAGGTCGGTCATCTTCTCCTGATGCCAGCCACGACCTTCGATAAGCTGCCCGGGCTCGGCTTCGGCCACGGCCGCCGCTACCTTGTCGACGACACCCTGCCAGGTGGTCTCGTCGAGCAGGTCGACGTTCATCACGGTGCTGCCGATTCCCATGAAGTGGCCGTGGCTCTCGATGAGGCCGGGAATGGCCAGGGCGCCGTCGAGATCGACGACCTCGGTGTCGGGTCCGATGTAGGCCTCGACCTCAGCGTTGCTACCGACCATTTCAATGCGCTCGCCGCGGATCACGATGCCCTCGGCTTCCGGCAGGTTCTCGTCGACGGTGACCACCTTGCCGTTGTAGATGACCATGTCGGCCGGCGCGACGTCGGGGGCGGGGGAGGAGCAGGCGAGCGGGGCGGCCAACCCGCCGATGACCAGCAGGGCGAGCAAGGCGCGGGGTCGTGCGATGAGTCGCATCATGGGTTTCTCCGGGGGGAGGTAGATATCTCTTGCATTCAGCGGACCGTTCCACGATCGCGATGCGCCGCGGGCCAAGCGCTCCGCAGGCACACCTTCTTGTACCCCGGAGGTTAGGCAACCGTGCGAGAGCGGTCAACGGAACGAGCGCCCGGGAGTGTCGATTCAACGGCAGGCACGGTAATTTGAAGCGATGCTCGAAAAAGCCCGCGAGATTCTACGCAGCACGCCGATGATCGACGGCCACAACGACCTGCCGTGGCAGTACCGCACGCGCGTCGACAACCACGTGGATCAAATCGACCTCGCCGGCGATACTTCGACGCTCGAGCCGACCATGCACACCGACCTTGCGCGGTTGCGCGAGGGCCAGCTCGCGGCGCAGTTCTGGTCGCTCTTCATACCCGTCGAATACGACCGCCCCGGGGCGGCGAAGATCCTCTTCGAACAGATCGACGTGACGCTGCGCATGATCGACCGCTACGCCGACACCTTCGAGTTGGCGCGCAGCGCCGACGACATCGAGCGTATCGCCGGCGCCGGCAAGATCGCCTCGGTGTTGGCGGTCGAGGGCGGCCACTCGATTGAAAACTCGCTGGCCGTTCTGCGCCAGGCGCACGCCGTCGGCGCCCGCTACATGACGCTGACCCACAACAACAACATCGCCTGGGCCGACTCGGCCACCGACGAGCCGCGGCACGGCGGCCTGAGCGAGTTCGGAAAAGAGGTCGTGCGCGAGATGAACCGCCTCGGCATGATGGTCGATCTGTCGCACGTGGCTCCGCCGACCATGCACGACGCGTTGGACGTCAGCGAGGCGCCGGTGATCTTTTCTCACTCCTCGGCTCGGGCCGTGTGCGATCACCCGCGCAACGTCCCCGATGATGTCCTGCAGCGCGTCCGCGACAGCAACGCCATTGTCATGGCGACGTTCGTGCCGTCGTTCATCTCGGAAGAGGCCCGGCTACACCGCGCCGCGGCCGAGGCCGAGGAGAGGCGGCTGCAAGAGGCCGGCGTCGACGCGGCCGCGGCGGAGCGTGGCGTGGAGGTCTGGCTCGAGAGCAATCCCATGCCTTCCGCGACGCTGCAGCAGGTTGCCGACCATATCGACCACCTACGCGACGTGGCCGGTATCGATCACATCGGTATCGGCAGCGACTTCGACGGCATCCGTGCCGTTCCGGTCGGCCTCGAGGACGTCTCCAAGTACCCGGCCCTGATCGCCGAGTTGCTCGAGCGCGGCTACGCCGAAGACGACGTCGCCAAGATCGCCGGCCGCAACTTGCTGCGTGTCATGCGCGAGGCCGAGGCGGCGGCTGCGCGCATTCGTGACACCCGACCCCCGTCCGACGCGCTGATCGAGGAGCTCGACGCGTGACACGATTGCCTCGGCTGTGGCCTGAGAAGAGCCAACGCTTGGTCGATCGCGGTCACGCCGGCCGTGCTAGCGACCATCGCACACGCTCGGCGACGAACGCGGCAAACGGCCGGATGTCCATGTCCGCACTGGCGCTTTCCAGCGAGGCCATGTAATCGGCACGATCGTCGACGCGTATCACCGTCCACGGGTAACCCCCGGAGGCCAGCATGGCGTTCATTGCGAAGCGGGCGATCCGACCGTTTCCGTCCGGATAGGGGTGGATGTAGCCGAGTAGCCAGTGGCCGAGGACGGCGCGCACGGAGGCCTCGGGTTCTCGCTCGAGAAGATCGAACAGAGCCGGCATGGCATCCCGCACTATTTCCCATCGTGGCGGTACGTGGCGCGATCCACGCAAGAACACCGCGTCGTTCCGGTAGCCGGCCAACGCTGCCGCTTCGATGAGGCCCGTTTGCACACACGGCAGGAACAAGGCTCGGTACCATTCCCGGTGCGCGGAACGTGCGAGCGCGCCGGGATTCTCCCCGGCGACAATCTTGATGACCGCCTTCTTGACGAGCTGGAACGCTTCCCAGTAGCCGCGCGCAGCGAGCGCATCACGGTTTTCGCGATCGGCTTGAACGTTGTCGGGGTCCCAGTCGCCCGAACGGACGCGCTCGATCAACGCCTCGGTGACGAGGTATCCCTCGATCGAAAGCGAATGGTGAGCGTCGTTCTGATAGATCGCGTCGACATGACGCACGTACTCCTCGGTGTCGGTCGGCAGACCGGGCGCCTCCGGAAACGCCTCGATTATCGGGCTGCGGAAAGACTCCCACATTGCTTGCAGACGCCCCACGAAGGGTGTTGCCGTGCTGTCGACAATCCGAAACGACGGACCCGCGGCGAACGGGTCCGTTTCGCGCACGTCGTAGCCGGCCGCTTTCATCGTTTTGAGTATCTCGTCGCCGATTCCGGCCTGGCCGTTACGTCGAAAGGCCCCCGCGAGCCGCCCGGCGACGACGGAACGGCCGCCGTCGAGTAGGTGGGCCAGCACGTCAGAAGCGTCACCGATGCCGGAGAGCGCCACGCGGGCCTCCAGAGAGTGCCGCTGGAAGAATGCCCCGGGAACTTTCGTTAGTGCCGCCGCGAAGGTGTAGATGGGGAGTCCGTCCCAATCCGCAAGATCGGATTGCGCCGGCATTCGAGGCTGCTCCAAGTCGTACAGCGAAGTGCCGAACAGCAAGTCGATATTGTTGTTCGTTCCCTTCGGCGTGTAGATAATCACCTGCTCCGGGATCACCGTGTTCTCGGCGTGAAGCAGGAGAGACTGCGCGGGCGACAGATGCCATTGGTCGCCGAACCGCTTGCTGCAATAGCGGGCGCAGAACTCCCAAAAAGATGCGTACCATGGCGTTGTGTCACTGAGGTCGGTGCCGGGACTGGCAGACACTAGCCATCCCTTCATGACTTCGCGGAGAAATCCCTGCTGGACGAGCCGGTCGCGATGCACTCTGGACAGCTCTTGCGAACGAAAGACCCGGCGACCGCCTTCTTGGAGCTTGTGGAGGCGTTCCAACGACCGCGCGGTCTTCTCTTGAGGCGTTGCCATTTCACAACCTGCGGGCAGTTATAAGTGTTTCATGCTGTGATGTT
>CBDUXW010000076.1:0-9889 GCA_965371275.1 uncultured bacterium
ACCCATGACACGGGCCTGGCTGCAGGACATCGACATCGCTGCCGGCCGCATCGTCATTGATGTGCCGCCCGGCCTCGCGGAGGCGACGAAGAGCTGACCATGCGAGTAGACGTCATCACCATCTTCCCGGGCTTGTTCCCGGGGCCGCTCGGCGACGGCATCATCGGCCGGGCCGCGGCCCGCGGCTTGCTCGAGCTGCACGTCCACGATCTACGGAACTTCGCCCCTGAGCCGCACCGGCAGGTCGACGACGAGCCATTCGGTGGTGGCGGCGGCATGGTGCTGAAGCCCGAGCCGATTTTCGCGGCGGTCGAAGCCGTGCGCGCCGCGCTCGACACCGCCGTCATCGAGCCCGGCCCTGTGGTGTTGTTGTCGCCGCAGGGCGAGCCTCTGCGGCAGCCGCGCGCCGAGAACTTGGCGGAATTGGCGCAAATGACGCTGTTGTGCGGCCGCTACGAGGGAATCGACGAGCGCGTGCGCGCCCACCTGGTCGACCTGGAGCTGTCGATAGGCGACTATGTGCTCACCGGCGGCGAGTTGCCGGCGATGGTGGTGATCGAAGCCGTTACCCGGTTGCAGCCGGATGCACTGGGTGATGCCGATGCAGCGCGCCGCGACTCGTTTTCTGAGGGTCTTTTAGACTATCCTCAGTACACGCGTCCGGCGGAATTTCGGGGCCACACGGCGCCGGAGGTTCTGCGGTCGGGCAATCACGGGGCCATCGCTCGCTGGCGGCGTCGACAGGCGTTGCTGGCGACGGCACGCAAGCGGCCCGATCTGCTCGCCGACCGGGCGCTTTCCGAAGAAGAACAAAGTTATCTGGACGAAGCGATTTGCAAACAGAGGGAGTAAGTGCCGTGGATGTCATGAAGATGATCGAGAGCAAGGGAGAACGTCAAGATCTTCCTGTCTTCGGGCCCGGCGACACCATCAAGGTGCATCAGCGGGTCGTCGAGGGCGACAAGCAGAGAATTCAAATTTTCGAAGGCGTCGTGATTGCGCGCCGCGGCAGCCGCACGAATGCGAGTTTCACAGTTCGCAAGCTTTCGTACGGCATCGGCGTGGAGCGCGTCTTTCCATTGCATTCGCCGAACATTGAAAAAATCGAAGTGACGCGAACCGGCAAGGTGCGCCGCGCCAAGCTCTACTATCTGCGCGGCCGGCGCGGCAAGGCGGCTCGCATCAAGGAGAAGCGGATCCAATAGAGCCTTTCGAGCAGGATCTGAGAAGCTCCGGCGTGCGTTGTATCGCCGGGCTCGATGAGGCGGGCCGCGGCTCGCTCTTCGGCCCCGTGGTTGCCGCCGCGGCAGTGGTCGACCCGACGCGCCAACTCGAAGGCGTCGACGATTCCAAGAAGCTGAGCGCTCGCCGGCGGCGCGAGTGCTTTCGCGGCTTGGTGCAGGATCTCGAAGACTGGTCCGTCGGTATCGCTTCGGCAGTCGAGATCGACCGCATCAACATTCTGCAGGCAACGCTGCTGGCGATGAGCAGGGCCGTGCGTGGGCTCCGAAATCGCCCGGAATACCTGCTCATAGACGGCCGTATGGAGCTCGACGTGCGTATACAACAAACCTCGCTGGTCAAGGGTGACGCGCGCTGTTTGTCGATCGCCGCGGCGTCGGTGATCGCCAAAGTGGCGCGTGACACGTTGATGGGTCGTTATGCGCGCCAGATTCGCGGTTACGGCCTGGGCCGCAATATGGGGTATGGCACCATCGAGCACCGCCGGGCGCTGGCGCGTCGCGGTCCGAGCGAGTTTCACCGACGCAGCTTCCATGTTCGGGGAAGACTGCCCTTCACGCCCGACGACGTATGATCGAAGATCTTCGCCGGCGCGTGGCACGTGCCGTCCAGCAGGCGGTCGAGGCGGTCACCGGCGAGCACATCGAGCTACCGTCGGTCGAGAGCCCGCCGCGCCCCGAGTTCGGCGACCTGGCCGTGCCGGCGGCGCTCGAGCTCGCACGTCGACTCGAGCGCCCGCCCCGCCAGCTCGCCGAAGAGCTGCTGGCGTGGCTGGAAAGCAACCCCGCCGACGGCATCAGCCGCTGGCAGATCGCCGGCCCCGGGTACCTCAACGCCTTTTTCGACCGTGGCTATGTCCTGGATCTGTGCTTGCAGGACGACCGCATCGATGCTGTGTCCGGCACGAAGGACGCCACTTCCGCCCCCCTTCAGATCGTCGAGCACACCAGCATCAACCCCAACAAGGCCGCCCATATCGGTCACCTGCGCAACGCCTGCCTCGGTGACACGCTCGCGCGGGTACTGCGCTTCCAGGGTGTGCCCGTGGAAGTGCAGAACTACATCGACGACACCGGCGTCCAGGTGGCTGACGTCGTGCTCGGCTTCACCGACCTCAGAAACCTCGATAGCGACGCCGTCGCCGCGCTTCCGGAGCCCTTCGACTACACCTGCTGGGACCTGTATGCCGAGGTGACCGGCCGACTGGAGGACGACGAACAACTGCAGGAACGTCGCCGCGAGGTGCTGCTCGCGCTCGAGCACGGGACCGGCGTGGAGGCGGAGGTGGCGCAGGTGGTGGCCGACCGGATCAGTCACCGTCATCTGGCCACCATGCGGCGGCTCGGCATCGAGTACGACCTCCTCGTGCGTGAGGGCGACGTGGTCGGGATGGACCTGTGGTCGGCCGCTCTCGAGCGCCTGCGGGCCAGCGACCGGGTGTATTTCGCGGAGGACGGCAAGAACGCCGGATGTTGGGTTCTGCGGCTCGAGGGCGAAGAGGGTTTCGAGTCCCTCGAAGACGCCGACAAGATCCTCGTTCGTTCCAACGGAACCGCCACCTACGTTGCCAAGGACATCGCGTACCACATGTGGAAGTATGGGCTGCTTCCTGACGTCTTCGACTACGAGCGTTTCGTCGATGACGGTGAGCATGTGACGTATCGTAGTGCCCGTGCCGGCGAGGGGAGCGACGATTCGTTGTCGTTCGGCGGCGCCGACTCCGGCTACAACGTCATCGACGTACGGCAGTCGTACCTGCAGCAGATCGTCAGCGTGGCGCTGGCGCTGCTCAGCGACGGCTCGGAGCGTACCGTCGAGCACACCCACTTCGCCTACGAGATGGTGGCGCTGACGCCACGCACGGCCGAATCCCTGGGCATCCCGGTTGCCGACGACGACCGCGACCGCGCCTATGTCGAGATGTCGGGACGGCGCGGCTACGGGGTGAAGGCCGACGATCTGCTCGACGCCCTCCAGGAGCGCGCTGCCGCGGAGGTGGCGGACCGCAATCCGGAGCTCGACGAGGCGGCGAGGAGCGAGCTGGGGCGGTGCATCGCCGTTGGCGCCCTGCGTTATTTCTTGCTTCGTTTCAATCGCAACACAGTGATCGCCTTCGACATGGACGACGCGCTGAGCTTCGAGGGCGAAACCGGACCGTATCTACAATACGCGGGCGTGCGGGCCCGTAGCATCTTCCAACGGATCGAAGAGCGCTGGGGGAAATCCGCCGCCGAAGTGGTAGCGGAGAGCAAGGCGGCTCTGTCCACGGACCAGTTGCGGGATTTGCTCGATGTCGATGATTCAAGCGAGCTGTGGAGCCTCGTCGTGCAGTTGCTTCGCTTGGAGCGCGTGTGCAGGCAGTCGGTTGACGCGCTGGAGATGTCGACGCTGGCGAAGTACGCCTTCGGCGTTGCCCAGGCGTATAACCATGTATATCACCGCTATCCCATACTGCAGGAAGAAGATGAGGCGCAACGAGCGCTGCGCATCCTGCTGACCGGCGCATTTCTGACACGCTTCGAAGTCGTGCTGAGCCTGCTGGGCATACCCGAGCCGAAAAAAATGTAGAATCTCGGCCCGCGCCCGGACGCAGGCGCTGCGCGGCCGATCGTGGTAAGAGTTACGCACTGATGAGCGAGCAGAGCATCCAACAAGTCGAGCCCGAGGGCGATGGGTACACGGTTCGGGTGAAAATCACGAGCCGGCGCGAGTTTCTCGACTCCATCCATTCGCTTTCCGAGCACCTCATCGAAGAAGTCGGATTTTCCGAAGACGACAAGTATTGGCTGGTCACCGCAGTGCGCGAAGCGGTCACCAACGCCGTCATCCACGGCAACGAAGAGCAATTCGGCAAGCACGTCGAGATCTTATTCGTGCTGCACGTCGACCGCATCTGTATCACCGTTACCGATCAGGGCGCCGGCTTCGATCCGAGCCGGCTTCCCGACCCCGTTTCCAAGGAACACTTGATGGACGCCTCCGGGCGCGGCGTGTTCCTGATGGAGCAACTGATGGACGAGGTGACGTATACCTTTCCGGACAGTGGCGGGACCACGCTGACGATGATGAAGAGATTGCGGGCGAAAGCAGCGGGCGACGCTGAGTAGCGCCCGTTCTTCTTGATTCGTTATTGCGGCGCGGGCGCTGCGGCGGCCTGCTTGTGCGCCAGGTACGCGGCGTCGACGAGTAGGCGGCGTGGCTTGGAGCCTTCCGGCGGCCCGACGATGCCTTCCGCCTCCATCATGTCGACGATGCGCCCGGCGCGGGCGTAACCGAGGCGCAGCTTGCGCTGGATGTTGGAGATCGATGCCTCGCCGGCGCCCATCACCAGTCTCAGTGCTTCATCGTAGTGCTCGTCGCGATTGCTGCGCGCTTCGCTCTCACGGCTGGTTTCGGGCTCCTCCGGAGGCGGTGCGGTGACTTCCTCGTGGTACTGCGGCCGCGCCTGGTCGCGCCAGAAGTCGACAACCGCACGCACTTCGTCTTCGTCGACGTAGGCGCCGTGGACGCGCTGCAGACGGGAGGTGCCGGGCGCCAGAAACAGCATGTCGCCCTTACCGAGCAGGTTCTCGGCGCCGTGTGTGTCGAGGATTACGCGGGAGTCTACCTTCGATGCGACGCGGAACGAGATGCGCGCCGGCAGGTTGTTTTTGATGGTGCCGGTGATGACGTCGACCGACGGTCGCTGCGTCGCCAGGATCAGGTGGATGCCCACGGCACGGGCCATCTGCGCCAGGCGCATGATGCAGGTCTCGACGGAGTTCGATGCGCACATCATCAGGTCGGCCAACTCGTCGATGATGACGACGACGTAGGGGAGGGGCTTGAGCTCGGGAGTGAGCAGAGGGCTACCGTCGGCCGCGGTCTTGCCGGCGCGCGCCTTCTTGGCGCGGGCGATCAGCTCCTCTTCGCCGCGCTGCAACATCAGGTTGAACTGCTCGATGTTGCGGACGCCGAAGTCGGCCAGCGTGCGGTAGCGCTTTTCCATTTCGCGCACTGCCCAACCGAGAGCGTTGGCGGCGCGATCGGCGTCGACGACAACCGGCGTGAGCAGGTGCGGAATGTCCTCGTAGAGCCCGAACTCGAGGCGCTTGGGGTCGACCAGAACGAGCTTCACCTCGTCGGGAGTGGCCTTGTACAGCAAGCTCAGCAGCATGGAGTTGAGTGCCACGCTCTTGCCCGAGCCGGTGGTGCCGGCAATCAGCAAGTGCGGTGCCCGGGCCAGGTCGGCGACGACGTCCTCGCCATGGATCTCCTTGCCGATGGCCAAGGTGAGCTTCGAGCGCGACTTTTGGAATTGCTTCGATTCGAGGATTTCGCGGATGCGAATGATCTTGCGCCTGCTATTGGGCGCCTCGATACCGACGGTGGATTTGCCGGGTAAGCGGGCGATGCGAATGCTCTCGGCTTTGAGCGCCAGGCTCAGGTCTTCCTCGAGGTTCAGAATGCGACTGTACTTGACCCCCGCGGAAGGCTGGAATTCGTACGTCGTCACCACCGGCCCCGGGTGGATCGCCACCACCTCTCCGGTGACCTTGAACTCGGCACCCTTGCTGGCGATCGCCTTGGCCTTCTCGACGAACTCGGCTTCCTCTATCTCCAGTTGCGGCGTCGCTTGTTGCAGCAATCCGAGGTCAGGCAGGGCATACGACCCGTTGGGACC
Source organism: uncultured bacterium (assembly GCA_965371275.1). Classification (GTDB taxonomy): domain Bacteria; phylum Acidobacteriota; class UBA890; order UBA890; family UBA890; genus CBDCBL01. The sequence goes on from CBDUXW010000076.1 coordinate 5,906, forward strand.
GGCCGGTTGCTCGAAAGGCAGCGGCTCGGCGGGCCGGGGCGGCTCCGGCGGTGGGCGCCGCTCGATCGGCGGCGCCGCCTCCGTGGCGGCCGTCTTCATGATCGGCGGCAACTCGGCGTCCGGACGGGTGACCGTCACCGGCACCTTGACCTTCAACAGCGTCGCCGCGGCGGCGTCCGCTTTCTTCCCGGCAACCACGACCGGCTCGTTCTTGTCGCTCTTGCGCGCGGCGGCGTGCTTGTTGACGACCTTGCGCCGGGCACGCTCCTTACGCCGCTGTTCTCTGAGATGGGCGAGGCTGGTGCGTGTTTTACGCCAAGCGCCGGCGACGGTTCGCCATGCGCTGACCAGCAGACGCTCAATGGACAGACGGGTAGCGGTCACGATTGCCAGCAATGCCGCGGTAACCGCTACGAGGGGGCCGCCCACAGGTCCGAAAGCGGAGTTCAAGGCGACGGCGGTGAGGGCGCCGACCATGCCGCCGGCGGCGTATCCGCCGCCACCGTGGCTTATATCGCCGAGGCCCATCGTGGCCAGGGCGCATGCCGAGGCGGTCAAAGCGGTAATACCGAGGGTCTTGGTCAGCGGCGACTCGATTTTCCGATGTCGTACCCGGTTCCAGCCGCCCACGGCCAGCAGAACGACACACAACCAGGCGCCGAGGCCGACGATTTGAAGGCTGGCGGCGGCCAGCGTAGCGCCTACAGGTCCGCCCCAATTCGTCGTTGCGCCATCGGCCGCGAAGTCGAACGGATTGGGGTCCGCGGCGTTGTAGGAGATGAGGGCGACCGCCAGAAAGATGGCGAATGCCAGGCAGACGAATCCGACGGCTTCATCACGGAAGCGACCCGAGGTTGCGGGGGCTTTGCGTTTACGCGCCACGTATCAACCCTTTGGCTTGGGCCCTACAGCGCGCTCGTCGCGATCGGTTGTTCCGCGCCTCCCGGGCGCCTCTTCAGGCGCCCCGCGCGAGCATCGCGAGCACTACAGCAAGAAACCAGCAGTACCACGCGAAACCGTGCCACCACTGTCGTTCCGTTGCTCGGTGCACAAGCCCGATGCAAACATATCCAATCGCCCCAGCGGTGAGCGTAGCAAAGCCGATCTTGGCGAACAAGACACCCGGTGGAAACGGCCCTTCGAGCAGATCGAGGGCGTCGAGGAGCGCAGCTCCCATGATTGCGGGAATCGACAGCAGAAAGGAGAAGATCACCGCCTGTCGATGGGCGACGCCCAACAACAGAGCCAGGGAGATCGTCATTCCCGATCGTGAGATGCCGGGAAAGATCGCCACGCCTTGGATCACGCCGATGGCGAAGGCGAAGCCGGCAGTGAGCTGCGCCTGGCGCCACGTTACCAGCTTGGTGCTCATCAGCACGACGCCGGTAACCAGTAGGGCGGCGGCGACCGCGTAGAGGCTCTCGAACGCCGCGCGAATGTAGTTCTCCAACGTCAGCCCGATGATCGCGGTCGGCACCGAGCCGAGGACGATGTAGCCCGCCCACTGCGCCGAGGTCAGACCTTCGACCTCCTTGGCGCCGGTGACCAGCAACTCATGAAACAAGGACCGGTAGTACACGAGGACCGCGATCGAAGTGCCGACGTGCACGGCGACCTCGAGGGTCACGCCGGGAAACTGCAGCGACGGCCAGATCTGTTGCGCAGCCGCCAGGTGACCGCTGCTCGACACCGGTAGAAGCTCGGTGAGCCCCTGCAGGATCGCCAGGATGGCGGCGGCACCCCACGAGGGAATGACGCTCACGTCGCGCGTCCTTGCGGCTCCGGCAACGCGTCGATGAGCCGTGCGAACTCCTCGATGCTCACCGCTTCGGCGCGTGCGTCGGCGGCAATGCCCGCCTGGTCGATTGCCTGCGCCACGTCGTCACGCGACCAGCCGTTTTGCCGCAGCGAGTTGCGCAATGTCTTGCGCTTGTGTGCGAACGCCGCGGCGACGACGGCGCGGCGGTGCTTTCCGGGAGCGCGGCACGCCGGAGGCTCACGATGTCGCAGGCGGACGAACGACGATTCGATCTTGGGCGGCGGCCGGAACGCCCCGGGCCCCAGACGGCGTACGGTCGAGGTTTCGAAGAACCAACCGACCATCACGGTGATCAGCCCCCGCTCGGAATCCCCGGGTGGCGCTTGCAGCCGCTGGGCGATGTCGGTGGGAATCATGTAATGGACATCTTCTACCAGGCGATGGTGTTTGACGGTCCAGCGCAGAATCGGGCTGGTGATCGCGTACGGCAGGTTGCCGACGAACCGTAGCGTATCGGACCCCGCGATGCTGCCGGGCTCGAACTCGAGCACATCTTGCTCGATCACCGTCAACGAGGCGCCGGCGACGCCGATGTCGTCGCCGAGCTCGCGCAGCGCCGTCGCGCAACGAGGGTCGAGCTCGATCGCGGTAACAGCGACCGGATGTCGCAGGAGTGCCCGTGTCAAGCGCCCTTCGCCGGGGCCGATCTCGACAAAGCGGTCGCCGGGGCGCGGTTCGACCTCGCCGACGAGGGCGACCGCCAGCTCGTCGTTAGCAAGCCAGTTTTGGCTGTATTTGCGCAGCGGGATCGGCATTACCGTGCGATTATAGTGGTCTTCCTTCGACCGCCTTCTCCGTCTCTCACCATGTCCGAACCGAGGAAACCTGCACCATCCGATAGCGGCGAGATGTCCAAAGGCTACGAGCCCGAGGCCGTCGAGTCGCGCTGGGCCGACGTGTGGGAGGCGCGGGCCGTGGGTACACCCGATCCCGACGCCACCGGCGAGACCTATGCGATGGTCATCCCGCCGCCCAACGTTACCGGTTCACTACATATCGGCCACGCCCTCGATCATACGATCCAGGACATCATGGCGCGCAGCAAGCGCATGCAGGGATTCGACGTGCTGTGGATTCCCGGCATGGATCACGCCGGCATCGCGACGCAAAACGTGGTGGAGAAGCAGCTCGCCGCCGAGGGGACGACCCGCGGCGATCTGGGACGCGAGGAATTCGAAAAACGCGTGTGGGCATGGAAAGAGGACTACGGTGGCCGCATCTTGCAACAGATGCGCAAGGAAGGCCTCACCGTCGATTGGAGCCGCGAGCGCTTCACCCTCGACGCCGGGCTGTCACAGGCGGTGCGCAAGGTCTTCGTCGATCTGTACGAACAGGGGCTCATCTATCGTGGTGAGTACCTTGTCAACTGGTGTCCCCGCTGCGGTACGGCGATCTCCGACCTCGAGGTCAAGCACCGCGACACCCACGGCAAGCTATGGCGCATCCGCTATCCGCTGCAAGCGGCCGAGGGTTCGGCGTCCGGAGATATCGAGTACGTCGAAGTCGAGACGACGCGCCCCGAAACCATGCTCGGAGACACCGCGCTGGCGGTAAATCCGGACGATCCTCGACACCAGCGACTGATCGGCCGCACGGCGGTGCTGCCGGTGATCGGCCGCGAGTTGCCGATCATCGCCGACGACTTCGTCGATCGCGAGTTCGGTACCGGTGTGGTCAAGGTCACCCCGGCCCACGATCCAAGCGACTACGAGGCCGGGCTGCGCCACGACCTCGAGCGTGTCGAGGTCATCGGCAAAGACGGCACGATGACCGCCAAAGCCGGTCCGTACGCCGGGCAGGATCGATTTACGGCGCGCCAGGCGCTGCTCGAGCAGTTACGCGCCGACGGCGATCTAGTGGGCGAGAAAGATCACGACAACGCCGTCGGCCATTGCGATCGCTGCGATACCGTCATCGAGCCGCTGGTGTCCTTGCAGTGGTTCGTGCGTATGCAACCGTTGGCCGAGCCGGCGCTCGAGGCGGTCGAATCGGGGCGCATTCGTTTCATCCCCGACCACACGATCAAGGTGTACCGCGAGTGGATGACCAACATCCGCGACTGGTGCATCTCGCGCCAACTGTGGTGGGGGCACCGTATCCCGGCGTGGTACTGCGACGCCTGCGACCAGATCATCGTCGCCCTCGAGGAGCCGGAGAACTGCGCC
>CBDUXW010000077.1:0-9875 GCA_965371275.1 uncultured bacterium
CTGTCGATTTTCTCCCATGCGTCGAGGTTGAAGCGCTGGGCACGTTGGGCTGTTGCCGCCGACGCCGTCGTGAGCATAGCCAGGAGCAAGGCGATGATCGTGGCGTACGCGAAGCCGGTCCCGGCCAAGGGGGCCTCGCGGCGGAATAGCGAGCGTATTTTGGGAGGCTGTCTCATTGTCATCAAGGTCGGGGAAATTGTCCACGAGACCCCATCATTGTACAAGGTACGGCCGCGCACAGCACAGCGCAGCGACCGCGTGACGATCAGCGTGGTGGCGCGGCGCCCAGCGTTCCGGGGACGATCCGCGTGGCGGTATCGAGCTGACGATCGTGAGCGTTCGGCGGAAGATCCTGTGACGCGCCGGGAGGGCGTCGGTTACCGCTATCTGCACGATGATCTCGCCGGCGGTCAGGCCCTCGAGTCGCAGCGCTCCCCGATGGATGCCGGCCTCTTCCTGAAGCGATACGGGCGGTAGCGGGGACAGGAGCGTCGCGCCATCGGCGCTGAACACGGCGCCGCTCAGCACCGGTTCATCGCCACCTGCCACCTCGACGTACACGATAAGCTGGGTGTCCTCGGTTGCTTCATCGACAACCAGCGGCAACGGCGGCGAGGAGCCGTTGGTCGTTGCCAGAACCAGGTCGCTGGTCCGCCAATCATCAGCGCTATCAGGTACCACGACTTCGACCTGGGTGGCGCCGAGTGTGCCGGTGAGCTCATCTTCCATGACCACTCGCAACGCATAGGCGCCGGGGGGAAGGGCCCAGTCGTAGACGTAGCGGAACGGCCAGATCCCCGCCAGGGCATCGGCGTCTGTCGGCTGAAACAGCGAGCGAACTCCCTGATGCACTTCGTCGACGACGCGGCCGCCGTCGTCAACCGCTACGGCGTGAAACACCATCGGGCTCAGTGGTGGCGCCGATTTTCCATCGACGACTGCCCCGCTCGCTCGGGTCTCGCCGGCCTCGGGGTTGCGAGGCGTGGTGGCGTTGCGAAGCGCGTCACCGGTCGGATCGAACGCCACGGCGAGTTGGACGATCGGTTCACCGTCCCGCGACCAGCGCCGCAGCGCGCGCACCCGCACCGGCGGCCCCGTGACCGTGCCGGGGAGAGACAGGGCGCCGATGAGCTCTCGAGCGCGGCGCTCGTTCGCGGGCAGATCGACGTAGCCGCCGCGTTCTCTGACCGTGAGGCCGGGCCGATTCACCTCGACCCGTATCTCGTGATATTCACCGTCGCCTTCGGGAAGGGGAGCGGCGTACGTCAGCAAGTAGAAACGGCTGCTGTCGCGCTCGATGGTCGCCAGCGCCTCGCCGAGATCCGTCCAATATACGAACGCCTGACCGCCGGTGGCTGCGGCCGCGTCCTTGAGCGAGTCGCGCAACGAATCGAGCGACGACTGGAACTCCATCGAGCTCAAGCGCTCGGCATCGCCCGAGCTCCGCGTCGATACATCGGAATCCATGGAGCGAAGATCGGCGCGCAGCGTCGGATCGACGGTGTAAATGCTGACGTTGGCGCTGTTGGCCGCCTCGTGCAGCCGCCGCTGGCGCTCCACGATCCGCGCATCCGGCGTATAGGGATCGAAGAGCTGCTGCTGTCGCTCCCAGATGGCCGTCGGCGCGGCGGGATCTTCGCCCGTCAATATTGTGTAGGGGCCGCCGACGGTAATCTTGACACCGGTCGTCACCCAGATCAGCGCCGTGCGTCCTGCCCGCGCCGCCAGCGCGTCGCAGAATTGGGTCAACAGCGCGAAGGACGCCAGGCTCCGTTGCGTCTCTTCCTGCTCGAAAGCGCGCGCCTTTTGCCGTGCCGCGTCGATCGCCTCGGGCATGGTCATGTCGTTGAGAAGCTCGTAGAAGTTCGACTTCATCGAGTTTCCCGGCGTCGGCGTGGCCCGTACCGCCGCGACGGCCTCGAACAACGGCTCGATGTCGAGCGTCAGCGGCACGAGCTCGTCGAGCGTGCCGAAGCTGTCGACCAGGTACACGGCACGGGGAACGCGAAGTCCCTCCGTAGTCGCGATCAACTCCTCCCACGCCGTCGCGAATCGCCGGCGGGTCTTGAGGTCGAGGCTCGGCCCATCGATCAGGAAGACCAGCGCCCCGTAGTCGCTGGCGGAATCCGCCGCTGCGGTGGTCGCCTCGGCTGAAGCGGCTGCGTTACGGGCGTTCGGATCGCCGTCGGCGTTCGCTTTTGGCTCCATCCCGGTCTCCGGATCCATGCTCGCTTCCGGAACCGCTCGGGCGCCCGGACTCGGGCCGGCGGCGCGGTCGGGGTTGCCGAGGGTGGTCACCGAGCCCGCGGCCAGGTCGATCAACTGGACATCGAGGACCGGCTGGGGCTCGCCGTCCTCGTAGATGACGAAGTCGGAGCTGGTCAGATCATCGACAAACCGGCCGCTGCCGTCGGTAACGATGGCGTCAACCTGCACCCGCGATACCGTCGCGCCGAAGACGGGACGCTGTACGGGTACCTGCCGCTGCGGTTCTTGTGGCTGTTGCCGCCGCTCCTGCTGTTGCTGTTCGAGGAGTACCGAAGACGACCCCCGTCCCATCCCCGCAGCCGGCGAGGATCCTGCAGCCATGACGGCGATGACCAGCAGGATCGCTAGTCGGCATCCACCGTCGGGCAGGACCGCTAGTCGGTATCTACCGTCGGACCGACTGTCGGGAGTGTCAGCGGCGCGCAAAGAAGGCCTCACTGGTCGCGGTCGTCGATTGTGCAGGGGAGACAGGGGGGAACCGAAAGTATCTCATTTCCACCGGCGTCGTGGCCATTGCGATCAAGCGTCAATAGCGTGCCGACTTAATGGGGACGACATCCTCGGAAACAAACAGCCGGTGACCGTCGCAATCTAGTGGAGCGCGTGCCTTTTTGACAATGGGACGAGGCCCCTATGTGGGCATCCGGAGGATGTATGGCATTATGTATGGCATGAAGAAGACCACGATATACCTCCCCGACGATCTCAAGGCGGCGGTTGAAAGGCTGGCCGCGGCGGAGGGGCAGAGCGAGGCCGAGTTGATTCGTTCAGCGTTGCGAGACCGAGTTGCCGCAGGCAGCTCGGCGCGGCCCACCGTGCCGCTGTCGAGCGAAGGCTTCGGCGACCCGACCTTCGCCGAGCGTGTCGATGAGCTGCTGGCGGGATTCGGTACCGAGTGATACTCCTCGACACCAGCGGTATGCTGGCGGCCCTCTTCCCCGACCAACGCCAACACGAGGCGGCCGCGCGCGTGTTACGGGAGATGGAAGGTCCGTTCGTGCTCTCGCCTTTCGTGCTTGCCGAGCTCGACTACTTGGTGACCAAGTTCGCGGGTTCCGGCGTCGAGCTGGCATTGCTCGACGAGGTCGCTCGAGGGGCGTATCGCCTCGCCGAGTTCGGATCGGGAGACGTGGCGCTCGCCCGGGGCATCATCGAGAAGCATTCGGACCTCCGCCTTGGGCTGGCCGACGCGTCGCTGGCGGTTCTCGCCGAGTCGTTGGGCGCACGCGACTTGCTGACACTCGACGAGCGGCACTTCAGGATCGTTCCCGGGCCGGGAGGCAAGCCTTTTCGCATCCTGCCGGCCGACCTATGAGCAGTGGCTAGCTGTCGACCGTTACCTTCGCTGTGTACAGCCCGAACAGGCCGTCGCGCGCGTCGGACCAGATGACCCGAAAACTACCGTCGGCTGCGGTCGCCCGCGCGCTCCAACAACGCCGGCAGATTCGGGATGATGTTGAAGAAATGGTCCTCGAGGCCGGCGTCTTCGTAGCGCACGATGAGCAAACGCTCGCCGTCGGGCGATATGTGGTAGAAGCCGTCGATCCGCAGTCGGCGATCGTTGATCACCGTCCTGAAATCGCCGGTCAGGCCGAACGAAGGCTCGGTGGTTACCGGCTGGGCGCGGAGCTCTGTGCCGCGGCGATAATAAATCTCGTCGCCCAGCGGGCTCCAAAGCGGATCTTCACCACCGTCAAAAGTGATCTGCCGCGGGCGGCCGGGATCGTCGACGGAATCGACCCAGATTTCGCTTCGCTCGGTGCGATCGGAGACGAAGGCGATCCATTTCGAGTCCGGCGAGAACGTTCCGTTCGTTTCGTTGGCGGCGCCGTCGGTGATGGAGAACGGCTCGCTTCCATCCAGGGGCAGCAGCCAAACATCCCCACCCGCTTCACGCACGTTGTACGTGATATAGCGGTCGTCGGCCGACCAGTCGGTCGGCACGACATAGGCATTGTGGCGTACCAACTCTTCACGCTCCTCGGATCCCTCCACCGAGACCGAGAGGATCGCATAGCCGTCGTCTGTTGCCGACGTGTAGGCCACCGTGCCGTCGTCGGGGGAAAACACCGGCGTCAGGTCATCGGTCCCGCGGCTGATCGTTTGCGTGGTGCCGGCTTCGCGGTCGAGCAACATCACAGCGTAACCACCGCTGGCTTGTGTTACGTCGCTGACGATGTAGCGCCTGTTGCGCGACGCCCTCACCGAGCCGAACCTTCCCGACCGGGGCCACGCGTCGGTAATGCTTCCGTCGTGTCGATCCACCCAGACGATGCGGGTCAGTGAGCTGCCCGTCCGGAAGGCGAGCATCCCGGAAGACGAGGCGTCGTAGTACACGAAAGCGTCTTCCGGCGACATCATGACACCGTCGGCGACCGGGATCTGCGGACCGGTGGATTGCAGCGACGCAAGGTCGAAGGCCTCGGCAACCAATGCGCCCTCGCGGCCCGACACCAGGTATCCGGGCTCGACGTAGCGGTAGTTGGAGCCGCCTTCGCCGACGATTTGAACGGCGCCGTCGTCGAGTGAAACGACGGCGGCATAGGTGGTCGTGCCGGTCCAGATGGTAAACAGAACGCTCGCGCCGCCGGGCAAGAATTGCGGCCACACGTGTGACACATCGCCGCGTGCGGCATCGAGCTCGGTAATGGCGCCCAGATCGCGTGGGCCGGCGAGAATTTCCAGTGGCGCCGCCCAACTCGGCGAGGTGACCACCGTGCCATCCGGCCCCCACGCCAATCCGTATTCCACGGAGCAGGGCGTGCACAGGGTGCGAACCGGCCCGCCCTCCATCGAGACGGCGCGCACGGCATTGCCCTGGCGAAATGCCAAGGATTCGCCGTCGGCGGCGAACGTCGGCTGGTCCGCGCTTTCCGTGCCGGGCAGCGGTTCCGGAGTGAAGCTGTCGATGGGGCGCCGGTACAACATCGGTGTTCCGTCGCGCTCTGCCGAATAGATGATTTCGGTGCCGGCCGGCGATACCGCGAACACCGATTGGCGCACCGGCAGTTGCTGATCCTCGGGCACGATGATGCTGAACCGTTGCATCGGGGCAGCGGTTGTGTCGGGGCCGATGCCCGCCGAGAACACGGCCCACACGGCCACCGCGGTGGCGACTGCCGCGACCGCCCAGGGCGCCAGCCGTGCAATAGCGCCGGACGGGTGCGGCGATGCAGCTCCGGAGCGCAACGAACCCGAAGCGTCGCTTGTCGTCGGCAAGGGCGCTGCGTCGGTGCTCGCGTCTTCCATCTCCACGCGTACGTCGCCGATATCGCGCAAGCGTCGCGCCGGGTCCTTGCGTAGGCAGCGCTCCAGCAGCGCACGAAGCCCGGGCGGCGTGTCGGCGGGCAGCTGCGACCAGTCGGGCTCCTCCTTCAGGATGGCGGCGAGCACGTCGGACACGGTGTCCCCATCGAATGCCTTGCTTCCAGTCAGCATCTCGTAGAGGACGCAGGCAAACGCCCACACATCGGCGCGCCGATCGAGCGGCTTGCCGCGCGCCTGCTCGGGGCTCATGTAGGCGGCCGTGCCCATGATGACGCCGGTCATGGTGGCCACCGCCATGGTCGGCGACTTGCTCAGCTCGGGGGAAATCTCGGCGAGCGCGCCGTCGGGCTCGTAGGCCTTGGCGAGGCCGAAGTCGAGCACCTTGACCTGCGCCGAGCCGGAGGCATCGTCGGCCACCATGATGTTCGCCGGCTTCAGGTCACGATGGACGATTCCCTTCTCGTGCGCCGCCTCGAGTCCATGGGCCACCTGGCCGGCGATGTCGATGACATCGGCGAGTGGTATGGGGCCGCCGCTTTGAATGCGGTCCGACAGGGTCTGTCCCTCGGCGTATTCCATGATCAGCAGTAGGCGGTCGCCATGCTCTTCCAGCCCGTGGATCGCCGCCACGTTCGCATGGTTGAGCTGCGCCAGCACGCGGGCTTCTCGTTCGAGGCGCGCCAGTCGATCGCTGTCGGCAGCTAACGCCTCGGGCAGCACCTTCACGGCAACCTTGCGCGCGAGACGCGTGTCTTCGGCCAGATACACCTCGCCCATGCCGCCGGCGCCGAGCGGCTCAATGATGTTGTACGGACCGAGTGATTTGCCGAGCAATGGATCTCGCGAGGTGTGGGGGATGGCCGCCCGATTCTACTCGCAAATGGGCGAGGCGTGTCCATCGAATGTACGTGAGGATTCGGTCGAATAGTTGTTATCAAAAAGATGTAGACATATGATTGTAATCACAATGACACGAACCCAGATCCAATTGCCAGATGCTCTGTACATGGAAGCGAAACGCATCGCCCGGCGGCACGAGATCTCGCTTGCCGAGCTGGTGCGTCGCGGCCTGGAGCACATGGTCACGTTGTACCCCCTCGACGAGAAAGCGCCGGCAGGGTGGACGCTCCCGGAACCGTTGGGCCTCGGCGAGTTCATGTCGAAGCCGGATGACTGGCGAGAGCTCGGTAACGCGCCGGCGGAGCCTGCGAGCTCGACGTGATATCGATCGATACCAACCTACTGCTCTACAGCCTGAATCGTGACTGTCCGGAGCACGATGCTGCGCGCCGCTTCGTTCAGGTGTGCGCCGGGCGTTCCGACGTAGCCATCGCCGAGCTTGTCTTGCTCGAGCTCTACGTGCTGCTGCGCAATCCCGCCGTTGTCGGCCGACCGCTGGAGGCCGAAGAGGCGGCGCTTGCCTGCCTGCCGTTCCGTACCCACCCACGCTGGGCGCTCATCGAGAACGCGCCTGTGATGTCGGAAGTTTGGGAGGTCGCGGCACGGCCCGACACCGCCCGCCGGCGTGTGTTCGACGCGCGTATTGCGTTCACCTTGCGGCATCACGGCGTCCGCGAGCTGGCGACCCGGAACACCAGGGACTTCAGCGATTTCGGTTTCGAGCGTGTCTTCAACCCGTTGGACGATTCGTAAGCGCCTTCGAGAAGGCTTTCAGCGCCCGACGTTGTCGCGGAAGGCGACGGTCATTAGGGTTTCGCTCCTTTTTACTACATTTGTGTAATATACACTTGTGTAGTAACGTCGTTTCCACCATGAAAGTACACGACTTCCAGATTCTCCTGGCCCTGTCCGAAGGCGAGTTGCACGCCACGGCCATCGCCCGCCGGGTCCGCCAGCAGAGCGCTGATGCCGTGCAATTGTGGCCGGTAACGCTGCACCGGGCGCTCGATCGCCTGCAGGAGGGCAAGTTGATTGCCGAGCTCGGCGGCAGAGAACATCCCGAAGGCAAGAGTCGACGCCGACGCTACTACCGGTTGACGAAGGAAGGCGCGCGGCGGCTGGGCGATGAGGCGGAAGCGCTGCGATCGTTCGCTGAGGCCGCCAAGCACAACCTGCGCGCCAAGAGCTGGAGGGCGACGTGAGCCGGCTGCCACGCGAGTGTCTGTGCCACAGCCCCCGACGGTGCGACGGCGATCGGTGGGCCTCATGACCGAACAGGGTAGGGGCGTCTACCGGGTTCTCCTGCGCCTCTTGCCGCGATCGTTCCGTGAGCGTCACGCGAGCGCCATCGAAGACGCACTCGCTGCCGAGTCAACCAATGGAAAGCATCGCGGGCCGCTGTCGCGGGGACGCTTTTGGGTCGGCGCCCTCCTTGACCTCGTCGGTGGGGCGTTCGCGGAATGGAGCCGCAACCTCTACCGCGACGGCATGCAGGACGTTCGATATGCGGTCCGGGCGCTGCGCCGCGCTCCTGGTTTCACGTTTCTGGCCGCCGGCGCCCTTGCCCTCGGTATGGGCGCCAATACGGCGGTATTTACGCTGGTCAACGAGGTGGCGCTGCGGCCGCTGCCGGTGCACGAGCCGGATCGACTGGTCAACGTTCTGGTCGACCAGCCGGGCGGCAACAGCTTCCTCGGCTTCTCGTATCCCGAGTATCTCGATTACCGCGACCGCAACCGGGTGCTCGAAGGCATCGCCATCACCACCGGCACCTCCCTGACGGTGGGCGACGGCGGGCCCACGGTTAGCGGCCAGATGGTGTCGCGCAACTACTTCGACGTGCTCGGTATCGAGCCCGTGCGCGGCCGTGGGTTCAGCGAGGAAGAGGTGCGGACGGCGGCGACCGTGGCGGTGGTGAATTACGGCTTCTGGCAGCGGCAGGCCGGGGGCGCCGAGGATTTCTTGGGATCGACGCTGTTGCTCGACGGCATCCCGTTCACGGTAATCGGCGTTATGCCTGAAGGGTTCAGCGGCGTCTTCATCGGCTTTCCGAGCGACCTGTCGGTGCCCGTCACGCTCATGGAGCAGCTCCGCCCGGGAGCCGAGCTCAGGTCGCGACAGGAGCAGAGCCTGGAGCTGTTTGCGCGCCTGCAGCCGGGTGTCACGGTGGCTGCGGCGGACCGGGCGCTTGATGCGCTGGCCGCCGACATCGAAGCCGAGTTTCCGGCCGTGAATCGCGACCGCCGCGTGCACGTGTACCCCCTCACGGGCATTGACCATTCGTTGCAGGCCGGGGTGTCGAGCTTCGTGGCGATCATGCTGGTGCTGTCGACGCTCGTGTTGCTGACCGCCTGCCTGAACGTCGGCGGGTTGTTGCTGGCGCGAGGTGAGTACCGGCGCCAGGAAATGGCCATTCGAACGGCGATCGGCGCCTCGCGGGGGCGCATCGTGCGCCAGCTGATTACGGAAACCACGGCGCTGTTCGGGCTCGGGCTACTGGCGGCTTTGGCGACGGCTGCGGGGGCCAACGCGCTGCTCGGCCGCTTCATCGATTCGCTCCCCGTGCCGCTCGGGTTCGACTTGAGCATCGACTGGCGCGTGCTGACTTTTGCGTCCGGGGTGACGCTGGTTACGGCGGTGGCGACCGGCCTGATCCCGGCATTACGCACTTCACAAGCACGCCCCGGGTTGTCGTCGGGACAGCGCCAGACTGCCGAATCGCAGCGCGTGCGCGGCGTGTTCCTCGTGGCGCAGGTCGCGGTCTCGCTGGTCCTGTTGATGAGCGCGGGGCTGTTTCTGCGCGCCGTGCAGGCCGGCCAGCAGATGGACCCGGGGTTCGAGCTCGACGGGCTGGTGGCCGCCGGTTTCGGTTTGTCGGTCGAGGAATACGACGGCGCCGCGGCGCTGGCTTTTTACGAACAGGTCGTTGCCGAGATGCGGGCGGCCGACCCGGCGGCCCGGGTGAGCGCCTCATCGATGCCACCGATCGGCGTGGCGCACTCGCCGTTTCCGATCACCGTACCCGGCTACGAGCCGCCGCCCGGACAAACGGGCGTCGGCGTCGATACCAACGCCGTGTCGGCCGATTACTTCGAAACGGTGGGAATGCCGCTGTTGGAAGGTCGCACCTTCGAGCTCCGCGACGAAGATGCGGCGCGGACCATGAGTGGAAACGTTGCGGCGGCACGACACGTCGCCGTGATCAACCGGGAGATGGCGGACCGGTTCTGGCCCGACAGCTCGCCGGTTGGTCGCGTCGTCTTCGACGGCGACACCGAGGTCGAGATTCTCGGCATCGTCGGAAACACCCGGCATGTGATCCAGGACAGCTCGCCGTCGCCGCTGATGTACTTCCTGGCGGCGCAGCGCCCGGCGCATCGCATGCTGGTGCTGATGCGCACCGGCGCCGAGCCCGGTTTGCTCAACGAAACGCTCGATAC
>CBDUXW010000078.1:0-9848 GCA_965371275.1 uncultured bacterium
CCACCGGCCCGGCACCCCCGGGAGTTCTTCCGCACCCTGCTAACAGGCCCTAGAGGCGATTAGGCCATGAAGTGTCCGTACTGCGGTCACCTCAAGGACAAGGTTGTCGACTCCCGCGAGAGCCGCGAGTCGCAGGCGATTCGCCGTCGCCGCGAATGCCTCAACAGCGAGTGCGGCCGGCGCTTCACGACCTACGAGAAGATCGAGGAAGCGCCGATCATGGTGATCAAGAAGGACGGTCGTCGCGAACGCTACGAGCGCAGCAAGCTGCTCGAAGGGTTGCTGAAAGCATGCGAGAAGCGCGCCGTGCCGATGCAGCAGCTCGAGACCCTCTGCGATGAGGTCGAGGGCATCGCCACCGACAAGCCCGATCGGGAGATTGCCAACTCGGAGATCGGTGAGCATGTCATGGAACGCCTGCGCGAGCTCGACGACGTCGCCTACGTGCGCTTCGCTTCGGTGTACCGGCAGTTCAAGGACATCAACGAGTTCATGGCCGAGCTCAAAGGCCTGCTGGATGAGTCGGTCTGAAACAACGACCGCCCGCTTGTTCTCCCGGTCGCCGCTTCCCGAGATTGCCGCCGTGGCGGCGGCGCACAACGCGCCCGTGTACGTGGTGGGCGGGGCGCTGCGCGACGCTGCGGTAGGGAGGGACGCCGCCGACCTCGATATCGCCGTAGGTGGAGAGTTCGAGGCGTTCATCGACGCGTTTGCCGAGGCTTGTGGCCGCCGACCGATCGAGATCGGAGACCAGTGGAGAGACACGCGTCGCACCCGGTGGGCCGGCATCCAGGTGGATGTGGCGCGGTTGCTCGGCTCGCTCGACGAGGACCTGGCGCGACGCGACTTTACGATCAACGCGATGGCCGTCGAGCTGAGTCCCGAAACTTGCGCCGGGCTGGGGGCGCGCGAGGTCGATCTCGGCGAAGTGGTGGTAGACCCGCACGGCGGGCTCGAGGACGGGCGCGGCGGGCAGATCCGTATGGTCGTTGAGCAGGCGCTGGACGATGATCCGCTACGCCTCCTGCGCGCAGTTCGCTACCTGGCGGTGCTCGATGGCTTCGATATCGAAGCCGGCACCCGGGCGTCGATCGCGGCCCGGCGGGCGTCGATGGACAGCGTTTCTCCCGAGCGCGTACAGACCGAGTGGCGCCACCTGCTGGCGGGTTCGCATTGGCTTGCGGCGGTTCGAACGGCTGCCGATCTAGGACTGGCGGGCACTTTGACCGACGCGCCCGATCTGGAGGCAGCGGCGGCGTGGGACGCGCGCGAATCGCCCCGCGACGTGGACCGTATCGAAGGCCGGTTGGCGGCACTGCTGCTCGCCGACGCTGCCGCCGATGCCGAGAGAACGTATGAGCGGCTTGTCGAGGGGCGCTGGGCGCAGGGTCTCGCTCGGCGCGTGGCGCGAGCGGCGCGCTGGGCCGGCGCCGTTGCGTCGGCGACCGCCGACGACTGCCTGGATTGGGTGCTCGAAGATCGGGCCGCGGCGGTGCTCGCGGCGCGGTTGGCGCGTTGCGCCGACGCTGCCGACGCGCGGTCGGCTTCGGATCGGCTCGAATTGTTCGCCCACCGTGCCGCCGAGACGGCCTGGGTAACCGGCTTCGACCTTCGTGGTTGGGGGTTGACCGAAGGCCCGGAACTGGGGGCGTTTCTTGCCGAGCTCATGCGGGGCCAGATCCGGCGGCGCTGGGTTTCGGACGACGAGGCTCGTGGCTGGGCCCGCAAGCACGCCGAGAGCCTTGCCGGCGCCGCGTCGAGCGGGACACGCGGCTGAGATGCGGGGCCCGACGGTCGGCGACCTGGGAGAGCTCGAGCTCGTCGAGCGCATCGTGCGCCATCTCGGCGATGGCTTGGACGCAAACATCCGCATCGGTCCCGGCGACGACGCTGCGGTGATTGCCGCGGGCGGCGCCGAAATCGTCATATGCACCGACAGCCAGCACGAGGATGTGCACTTTCGTCATGACTGGATCGATCCTCGATCTCTCGGTCGCAAGGCGATCGCCGTGAACGCCTCCGACATCGGTGCGATGGGTGCGGCGCCGCGCAGCTTTGTGGTTGCCCTGGGCCTGCCGGCGGAGACCGCCGTCGAGTGGGTAGAGGCGCTGGTTGACGGCATGCGTGCCGGCGCGGCGGAGTACGGCGCGGCGGTGGTGGGCGGTGACGTGGCGTGCATTCCCGGCAAGATTTCCATCAACGTAACGGCGACCGGCGCCTTGGCGCCCGGCGTTGCTCCGGTGTGTCGGTCCGGCGCCGAATCCACCGACCAGTTTTGTGTCACCGGATTTCCGGGTCGGGCGGCGGCTGGACGCTGCCTGCTCGAAGCCGGCTTCGGCCTCGACTCGTCAGCGGGCCTGGTGGAGCCGGCGTCGTGGTCGGGTGTCGGACTCGAGGTCGACGACGCGGTCGCTTGCTTGCTCGCCTTCGCTCGCCCGCGCCCGCCGGTGCGCTTTGGGTGCACGCTGGCGCTGCTGGGAATCGCCCACGCCATGATCGACATCAGCGACGGTGTGGCGCTCGATCTACGGCGCTTGTGTACGGCGTCGGGGATGGGTCTCGACCTCGACGCCGAGGCATTGGGTAGCGACCCTGTGCTCCAGTCATTGGCGCAGGCAGGCTTCGGCGATGTCGAGGAGTGGGTGTTGGAGGGCGGCGAAGATTACGAACTGGCCATTGCGGTGAACGACGCGGGCGCCGCTCGCGCGCTGGAGCTCGCCGGACCCGCGGGTCTCGAGTTTCGGCAATTCGGCGTGTTTGCCCCCGTCGACCGAGGGCTCAACATCGTCCGCAACGGCGCGCACGAGCCGCTCGCCGTCGTGGGTTGGGACCATTTCTCCGGATAGTTGCGAACGACCATGCCGCTGAGCTTCTCGATTGTAGCCAAAGATGACGCGACCCAGGCGCGCTGCGGCGAGCTGGTGACGCCGCACGGCAGCGTACAGACGCCGGCGTTCATGCCGGTGGGAACCTATGGCTCGGTCAAGGGGTTACGGGCCGAGGACCTCGAGGCGGTGGGCGCCCAGATCGTGCTGAGCAATGCCTATCACCTGGCCGAGCGTCCCGGCGCCGACGTGATCGCCGCTGTCGGAGGAATCCAAAAGTTCATGGGCTGGAACGGCCCGGTGCTCACCGACAGCGGCGGCTATCAAGTCTTTTCCCTGGCCGATCGCTGCGCGGTCGATGACCAGGGCGTCACCTTCCGGTCGACGCTTGACGGCAGTGAGCGGCGGCTGACTCCCCAGTCGGTCATCGACATCCAGGCGCAGCTGGGTTCCGACATCGCCATGGTCCTCGACGAGTGCGTCGCCAGCCCTGCCGAACGCTCCACCGCCGAGGCCGCCGTGGAGCGCACCCAGCAATGGGCTGAGGTCAGCGTCGAGCTGAAGGACCGCTTGCCGGGCGGGCTATTCGGCATCGTTCAGGGAAGCGTGTTTCCGGGGCTCCGCGAGTCGCATGCTGAGCGCCTCGCCGGCCTCGATTTCGACGGCTATGCAGTCGGCGGCTTGTCGGTCGGTGAGGAAAAAAGCGTGACGTGGGAGGTGCTCGATGCGGCAACCCGCGCCTTGCCTGCCGACAAACCCCGGTACGTGATGGGCATGGGCACGCCTTCCGACTTGATCGAGGGCGTGGCGCGCGGCGTCGACATGTTCGACTGCGTCATGCCGACGCGGCACGCGCGCAACGGCACCGCGTTTACCAGCGAGGGACGAATCTCGATCAAGAACAGTCGCTACGAGCGTGACGAGGGGCCGCTGGACCCGGCGTGCTCCTGTCCGACCTGCCGGCGTTATTCGCGCGCCTATTTGCGGCTGCTCCAGCAGCGCGGCGAGATGCTCGGAAGCATCCTTCTGACCTGGCACAACGTGTTTCACTACCTTGACAGCATGAGGGTCATCCGGCACGCTATCGCGTCGGCAGGTTTTGCCGATCTCCGCCGTGCAGCGGCGGCCGAGGCGGCGCCGTCGTGACCGCCGAGACCGATTCGACGGTTGCTGATTCCGAGTTTTCCCAGCGGCCGCTCGCCGCTCGAAACCGGTGATAATCGAGGTCATTTAGGTGTTCGTGCGTTCGCTCATTCTGATGGCACAGGGCCAGGGCCAAAGCGCCTGGACCGGGCTCGTGCCGCTGGTGATGATGCTGGGAATTTTCTATTTCCTGCTCATCGCGCCGATGCGGCGCCGCCAGAAGCAACAGGAAGAAGTGATCGCGGCGCTCAAGCCGGGCGACCACGTGGTTACGGCGGGCGGCATTTATGGCACCATCGTAGGGGTCAAAGATGATCGACTCACGCTACGGATCGCCGACCAGGTAAAAATCGAGATCACGAAATCGAGCGTCTCAGGGCTCGACACGTCGACGACCGACTGACGATTCCCCCCGGAGTAATCCGCTATGCCTCGGAACATTCTCTACAAGCTCGGGTTCATCGTGGGCGTCGCTGCGTTCAGCCTGTTCTTGGCGTACCCCCCGGACCAGCAGATCAACCTCGGTCTCGACCTGCGCGGCGGTATTCATCTGGTGCTGGAGGTGGATCTCGAGGAAGCCGTTGCCGGCCAGGTGCGCGACGATTTCAGCCGTTTCCAGACCCTGCTCGCCGACGAGGGCGTGCCGGCGGCCGAGGCCCGGCTCGACGACGACACGAGCTTCAGCCTCAGTTTCGGCACCGCAGCCGAAGCCGATCGGGCCGACGATGTCGCCGGCGAGTTCTGGAGCAACTACAACACCAGGATCAATCGTTCGATCCCGCCGACGCTGACCCTCACACTCGGCTCTCCGTATCGGACCGAGATCCAGGACGGCGCCGTGCGGCAGGCGTTACAAACGATCCGCAATCGGATCGACCAGTTCGGTGTCGCCGAACCCGTGATTCAGCGCCAGGGCCTGACCGGCAGCCGTATTCTCGTCCAGTTGCCGGGTGTCGAAGATCCCGAGCGCGTCAAGAACTTGCTACGTACGTCGGCGGTGTTGCAGTGGCGCCTGGTGCAGGCGGGCCCCGCCGACTCGCGTGAGTCTCTGTTGGCGGCGCTCGGCGGCACGCTACCCGAGGGCACTGAGATCATGGAATCGCTGCCCGACGGAACGATCATGGCGATGTACTACCTGGTCGACCAGATTCCGGTGGTCGAGGGGCGCGACCTCAAGAGCGCGCGGCTGTCGCAAGACGAGTTCGGTCTGCCGGCAGTGGCGTTCACGCTCGACCCCAACGCGGCGCGTAAATTCTCCGACTTCACCGGCGCCAATGTCGGTCGCCAGCTTGCCATCGTGCTCGACGCCCGTATCCAGTCGGCGCCCGTCATCGAGAGCCGCATCGCCGGCGACGGCATCATTCGCGGCCAGTACACGATGGAGACGGCCGACGACCTGGCGCTCGTGTTGCGCGCCGGCGCGCTGCCGGCTTCGATCGAGTACCTCGAGGATCGCAGTGTCGGCCCGTCCTTGGGCCGTGAGTCGATTCGCCAGGGTGTGCTCGCCGCCCTCATCGGCATGGCCCTGGTGGCGGTATTCATGCTCATCTACTACAGGGGCGCCGGGATCAACGCGGTGGTGGCGCTGGCCCTGAATCTTCTGATCGTGATGGGTGTGATGGCATCGCTGCAGGCAACGCTGACGCTACCGGGGATCGCCGGCTTGATCTTGCTCATCGGCATGTCGGTGGACGCCAACGTGCTGATCTTCGAGCGCATCCGGGAGGAATTGGATCTGGGCAAGACGGTGCGGTCGGCCATCGATGCGGGCTTCGCGAAGGCATTTTCGGCCATCCTCGATGCCAACTTGACCACCATGATCGCCGCGCTTTTCCTGTTTCAATTCGGCACCGGACCGGTGAAGGGGTTCGCGGTCACGATCACCATCGGCATCATGGCGTCGATGTTCACCGCTCTTTTCGTTTCGCGCGTTCTGTTCTCGATGTGGACGGTGCGCCCTCGTGAGACTCTCAGCATCTGATGCGTTTACTGGGTAAAACCGAAATCGATTTCCTCGGCATGAGTCGCTTCACCGCGGCGCTGTCGGCCTTCATCATCATTGCCTCGATCGGCTCGGTCGTCGTTCAGGGCGGCCTGCGCTACGGCATCGATTTCGCCGGTGGCTCGCAGGTGATCGTGTTGTTCGCCGCCGAGCCCGACCTCGACCTGCTGCGCAACACACTGGCCGCCGAGGGAATCGCCGATCCGCAGATCCAGGAGTTCACTGCCGTACCGGGCCGCGACGAGGTCCTCATCCGCACGCCGCAGCTCGAGGACGGGGGCGATCTGCTGGCCGACATCTACCGCGCCCTCGACGTCTTTGATGGCGCTGCTGCGGCGGACGGCGAGCTCGACTTCAACACCGTGAGCCGTGAGGTCATGGAAGGGCGGCTGTTGATCGCCAACGCGCTCGAGTTCGATACAGTCACCGACCTGAGCAGCGCCGAAGCAGAGTACGCGCGGGTCGCCGATCTGGCCCTCGGAGCGCGCGACGAGGTTGGCTTGCTGTCTGCGTGGGAGGCGGTGTCCGCTACCGGCATCGATCCGCGGATCGTGAGCTGGATGGAGGACACGTTCTATTTCGGCGGCCACGCAGTGGTCGGGCAGGAGTTCGTCGGTCCCCAGGTCGGCGGGGACCTGCGCCGCCAGACCCAGCTGGCGATGTTCTGGGCGCTGCTCGGCCTGCTCGCCTACATCACGTATCGATTCCAGTTCCGCTTCGGCGTCGGCGCGGTCGCGGCGCTGGTCCACGACGTGACGATCGCCGTCGGCGCCTTCTCGATCACCGGTCGCGAGTTCAACCTGCCCGTTGTCGCGGCGTTCCTGACAATCATCGGTTATTCGCTCAACGACACCGTGGTGGTCTTCGACCGCATCCGCGAGAACAGCACGGTGCTGCGCCGGGTGCCCCTCTACGAGCGCATCAACATCAGCATCAACCAAACGTTGTCGCGCACCCTGTTGACCTCGGGGACGACGCTGATGGTGGTCCTGTCGCTGTTTTTCTACGGCGGCCCGGTGATCAACAACTTCGCCTTCGCGTTGCTCATCGGCGTGGTTGTCGGTACGTATTCGTCGATCTTCGTCGCCAGCCCGATCTTCTACACTCTGGCCGCGCGGGCGGCGAAGAAGAAGGATAAGTAGCTGCCCACCGGTGCTAGTCTGGCGCTATGCGGCTTCCGGCACTCCGTTCCAGCAAACCTGAGCCGATACGTGTCGAGGACATTCTCGACACGATCGAGAATACGCATAGCCCGGCCGACCAGGACCTGGTGCGGCGGGCGCACGCGTTTTCGGCGCGCGTTCATCGAGGCCAGGAGCGATTGTCGGGGGAGCCTTATCTCATCCACCCGCTGGCGGTCGGCCTGATTCTTGCCGAGCAGGGTCTCGACGCCACCTCGATCGCCGTCGGCTTGTTGCACGATGTTCTCGAAGATACACACGCCAGCGCCGACGAGGTCGAAGACGAGTTCGGCGCCGACGTCGCCAGCCTGGTCGAGGGCGTCACCAAGATCAGCCAGATTGCCTTCACCACCCGTGAGCAGGAGCAGGCGGAGAACTTCCGCAAGCTGTTGCTGGCGATGGTCGAGGACATCCGCGTATTGCTGGTCAAGCTGGCGGACCGGCTGCACAACATGCGGACGCTCGAGCACCTGTCGCCGGACGCGCAGCTGCGCAACGCCCGCGAAACCATGGACATCTACGCGCCGTTGGCGCAGCGCCTCGGCATGGGACGCGTCCAGGCCGAGCTCGAGGATCGCGCGTTCCGCTACACCAACCCGGATGCTTACACGGAGCTCGTAGCGGAAGTCGAGAGCCAGCCGCGGGTGCGCGATGCCTTCATCGCGCGGGTTCGCACGCGTCTCGAGACCGCCCTGGCGGAGCCGAATATTCCAGCCCGGGTGGAGCACCGGGTCAAGGGGTACGCCAGCTTGCACGCCAAGCTCAGCGAGCGTGACCGCGATCTGGATCAGATCTACGACGTGGTCGCGTTTCGCATCATCACCGACACCCTGAAGAGCTGCTACGCGGCGCTCGGGTTGGTGCACGGGTCGTATCGTCCGGTCCCCGGGAGGTTCAAGGACTTCATCGCCATGCCCAAGCCCAACATGTACCAGTCGCTGCACACGACGGTCATTGACGAAGGGCAGCCGTTCGAGTTGCAGATCCGGACGGAGCAGATGCACCAGGTGGCCGAAGAGGGCATCGCGGCGCACTGGATGTACAAGGAAGGGCGGGACGACCTGCCGGCGGACGACCACCAGTTTCAATGGTTGCGCCAGATTGTCGATTGGCAACGCGAGATCCCCGATGCGCGTGAGTTCCTGTCGTCATTGAAGCTCGACCTGTACCCGGGCGAGGTCTACGTATTCACTCCCAAGGGCGACGTAAAGGTGCTTCCGGCCGGTGGCACACCTATCGATTTTGCCTATGCCGTGCACACGGAAGTCGGTAATCACTGCGTCGGGGCGAAGATCAACGGCGCCTTGGTACCGCTGCGCACGCCGCTGGAGAACGGTGACATCGTCGAAGTCATCACTAATGCCGATGCCCGTCCGAGCCGCGATTGGCTGCGGATGGTGAAGACCTCGAGAGCGCGCAGCAAGGTGCGCGGTCACATCAATCGGCGCGAGCGCGAGCGCAGTATCGAAGTCGGCCGGCGCATCTGCAAGAAGGAGTTTCGCAAGTACGGGCTCAACCTCAAGAAACTCATCAGTTCGGGCTCTTTCGACGAAATGGCGTCGCATTTCGGCCTCGCCCGGGGCGACGACGTCCTTGCCGCCTTGGGGTACGGCAAGTTGTCGGCGCGGCAGCTCGTAGACGAGCTCCTGCCTGCCGAGGAGCTCGCTGCTCCCGCGCCGGAGCCCAAAAAGGGCGTGTTCGGCAAGACGGTGCAGCGCGTCCTCGGCTGGGGCGAGGAGCCGGTCGTGAACGTCGAGGGCCTGGACGACGTCCTGGTTTCCCGGGCCCGCTGCTGCGATCCGATTCCAGGGGAGGAAATCGTCGGTTACGTGACCCGCGGCAAGGGAGTGTCGGTGCATGCTGCCGCGTGCCCGAACCTCGAGCAATTGTTGCTCAATCCCGAACGCGAGATCCCGGTGGCCTGGGGAACCGCCAAGGGAAGCACACAACCGGTACGGCTCGATGTCGAGATCGAAGATCGTCGCGGCCTGCTGGCCGAGATCACTTCGCGTATTTCCGAAGCTGAGACCAACATCCGGCACATCGAGTCGCGCATCAATAGCGGCCGCGGCCGCATCGACCTGATCGTCGATATTGCCGACCTCGATCACCTGAATCGCGTGACCCAGCTACTGCCGAGCATCCCGGGAGTCCTCAAAGTGAGGCGCGTCGGTATGCGCTAGCAGGCCGTGGTGAAAGTGTGAAGGGCCTGCGAAGGCTTTACCCGCTTACCCATGTAGACCAAGGAGAACCCTGTGTCAGACCACGAAATCATTCGCACCGAATCCGCTCCCGGCGCCATCGGCCCGTACTCGCAGGCCGTGGCGCTGCCGCTGGGCGACAAAACCATCATCTATTGCTCCGGGCAGGTCGCTATCGATCCCGCGACGGGCGATCTTACCGGCGGATCGGCGGCGGAACAGGCCCACCGGGTCATGCAGAGCGTCACAGGACTGCTGGAAGCGGCCGGTAGCAGCCTCGACAGGGTCATCAAGACGACGATATTCCTGTCGAGCATGGACGACTTCGGCGCCGTGAACGAGGCGTACGGGTCGTATTTCGACGCCGCGCCGCCGGCGCGCTCGACCGTCGAGGTTTCGCGGCTGCCTAAAGACGTCGACGTCGAGATCGAGGTGATCGCGTACCGCTAGCAGGCCGTGGTGGAAGTGTGATGGGTCTGGCGCGTGGGCATTGTAG
>CBDUXW010000079.1:0-9775 GCA_965371275.1 uncultured bacterium
CCCTGGTGCGTGAGTGGCTGCGTGCCGCCGCCGCCGGCATTGCTGCGGCCCGCCGCGGCCATTCCGCTGATTCCACCCCACTCTCGCTCCCCGAGAGAATGTTCGAGATGCTCACCGACTTATTTGCCGATGTGCGCTACGCCGTTCGAACCCTTGCCAAGCAGCCGTTGTTCACGATCGTCGTGGTGCTGACACTCGCCCTCGGGATCGGCGCCACCACCGCCGTATGGACGCTGGTGGATTCCGTCCTTCTGCAGCCGTTGCCGTTTGAAGATCCGGATCGCCTGGTGTTCGGCTACGGTTCGTTCCCCCTTAATGATTCAGCATCGGTGTCGCCGCCCGATTACCTTGATTACCGCGATCGTTCGACGTCGTTCGAGGCGCTGGCGGCGATCGGCAGCGGCATGGGAGGCGTTTCCGTCGGCGGTGTGGGCACGCCCGAGATGGCGTCGGCGCGCAACGCGTCGCGTGAGCTCTTTCAGGTGCTCGGCATGACGTTGCCTCGCGGCCGCGGCTTCACCGACGAGGAAACTACAGTGGGCGGGCCCGCGGTCGCCGTGATCAGCGACGGGTTCTGGAAACGCCGCTTCGGCGCCGACCCGGACATCGTCGGCAGCGAGTTCCTCGTCGACGAGAAGCCGACGACCGTCGTTGGCGTGTTGCCGCCGGGATTCAATTTTTTCGACGCACCCGACGTGTGGCAGCCGCTGCCGTTCGGCGCCGAGGGTGGTATGAGCATCCGGCGTTTTCACTTCCTGCGTGCGGTCGGCAAGCTGCGTGAAGACGTCGACCTGATTGCGGCGCAGGCGGAGATCGACGGTATTGCCCGCGACCTCGAGGCCGCGTATCCGGAATCCAACACCGAGTGGACGCTGCGCCTGGTACCGCTGCACCAAGTCACCGTCGGTTCGGTACAGCAGCCTCTCTTGCTGATTCTCGCGGCGGTGGGGGCGGTGCTGCTCATCGGCTGCTGCAACGTCGCCATCCTGCTGCTCGCGCGGTCGACGCGGCGGGCTCCGGAAATCGCCATGCGCACCGCGCTCGGCGCCTCCGGAGGACGTGTCGTTCGCCTGCTCTTGTCGGAGAGCTTGCTGCTGGCGCTTGCCGGCGGTGGCCTCGGCATCCTGGTCGCGTACCGGGGCGTCGACCTGTTGATCGGGATGTCGGCAACGGCGTTGCCGCGCGTCGACGAGATCGCGGTCGATGGGTCGGTGCTGCTTTTCAGCATCGTCGTGAGCCTCGGCACCGGCTTCCTGTTCGGCGTGGCGCCGGCACTGCGGTTGGCGCGGCGTGACGTCAACGAAGCGCTGCGCGGCCACGGTCGCGTCGCGGCGATCGGCAACCAACGGCTACGCAACGCATTGGTCGTCGGCCAGGTGGCGCTGTCGTTCGCGCTGCTGGTCGGCGCCGGCCTGATGATTCGCAGCTTCAGTGCCCTGACTCAGGTCGAGCCCGGCTTTGCGGCAGAGGAAATCGTTACCGCGTCGGTCGAACTGCCCGAGGTCCGCTATGAGAGCCGCGAGCAGGGGAGGGCGTTTTTCAACGACCTCTTCGCGCGGCTCGAGACGATGCCGTTCATCGACGGCGTCGGCGGCATCGACATCGTGCCGCTGACCAACGGCAACGATACCTTCGCCTACCCGGAGGGGAGCCCTCCGGAGCCCGGCTCACAGGGTTTCAATGCCCAAATCCGGAGCGTCACCCCGAGCTACTTCAACACGATGCGCATCCCGCTGGTGCGCGGCCGCGGCTTCAGCAGCATCGATGTGGAGGGCGGCAATCCGGTGGTGATCCTCGACGAGTCGTTCGCCGCGGCGATCTTTCCCGACGAGGACGCGCTCGGCAAGCGAATCGTCGTCGATCGCGGTGATCTGCTGGCGGCTGAGATCGTCGGCGTCGTCGGCGGCATCCTGCACTTTGGTCCTATCGACGGCGTGAACGGCACCATGTACTTCCCGGCCGAGCAGCGAATGGGATCGAGCGTGGACATCGTCATGCGGACGCAGGGCGATTCGGCGGCGGCGATCGCGGGGCTGCGCACCGCCCTCGCCGAGCTCGACCCGCAGCTCCCGCTCGCCAGTGTGAGCTCGTTGAGCGAGCTGCTCTCGGGCACGGTGGCGGGACCGCGGTTCCGAGCTCGCTTGCTGGGTGTCTTCGCCGCCACCGCCCTCCTTCTTGCCGCCGCCGGCTTGTATGGCGTGCTCGCCTATTTCGTGGCGGAGCGTCGTCGTGAGATGGGTGTGCGCCTGGCGCTCGGCGCCGACGCCGGCGGCGTTGTGCGGCTGGTCGTTCGCCACGGCATGCGGTTGGTGTCGGTCGGGCTCGTCATTGGCGTGCTCGCCGCCGCCGGCTTGAGCTGGGCCATCCAGGGGCTCCTGTTCGGCGTCAGCGCCGCCGACCCGATGTCGTTCGTCGGCGTTGCCGCGATGCTCGCCGCCGTGGCCTTCCTGGCCTGCCTGTTGCCGGCCCGACGGGCTACGCGCGTCGATCCGCTCGAGGTGCTGCGGGCGGAATAGCAGCGATTGAAACTGATCGCCGGGGTTCCGCACCCCGCGGGACGTGCGCGGCGAAGATCGACCGGTTTGTACTCGTTGACAGTATACTTAAATAAAGTATACTTGAAGACATCACACATCCGCCGCGAGTACATACCTCATGAAAAGCCTGAAGCAAGACGTCAGTGATTTGCTGCCGATGAGCGCCGTGGAGTTCATCGTGCTCCTCGTTCTCACCGACGGCAGCAGCCACGGTTATGCGATCGTCAAGGAGATCGAGGCGCGCAGCGACGGCCAGATCAAGCTGTTGCCCGGCAACCTGTACGCCATCCTGCAGCGCCTGACGGGGTCGGGGCTGATCGCGCGCGCGGCCGCCACGGCGGGCGCGAACGGTGCCGACAAGCGCCGCCGCACCTATCAAATCACCGCATTCGGGCGCGAAGTCGCCGCCGCCGAGGCGGCGCGGATGCAGCGCATGGTCGAGGCGGCCGTGGCTCGCGACCTGGTAGAGGACGCCGCACGGTGAGCCGCAACCGGCGGAGAAATGCGCGCGAAGCCTCGCCGTTCGTGTGGCGGCGGGTCTACGCGCTCTTGCTGTACCTGTACCCCGAACCGGTCAGACGCGACGCGCGTTCGGAGATGCTGCAACTGTTTGCCGACCTCTACGCCGACGTGCGTGTCCGCCGTGGCCGGATCCGGGCGGCCGGATTCGCGCTGCGAGCATGCGGGGAGGTAATCCCGCGCGCCATCGATGCCCGTCGCGGTGCCTCCATTGCATCCGGCCCGGCCGCTCCCGCCCTTTCCATGCTCCCCCGAGCCCACTCGAAACACGGGAGGTGGAACGCTGTGTTCGATGGAATGTTCAACGAGCTCCGCTACGCGCTGCGCACCTTCCGCTTGAACCCGGGATACACCGCGGTGATCGTTCTGACGCTGGCCGTCGGCATCGGCGCCAACACCGCGATTTTCAGCGTCGTCAAAGGGGTGCTCCTCGACACGTTGCCCTACGAGAACCCCGAGCGCGTCGTCGGCATCTGGCAGTACGGCCTGGCGAGCGGCCAGCGGGCGCGAATGACGAGCGGAAACTTCGTCGACGTGCGGGCGATGAGCGATGTTTTCGACAGCGCTGCCGCCTTCGGATACTCCAGCGCTACGCTTATCCACGACGATGGTCCGGAGCTCGTCCAAGGCGGGCGGGTGACCGCGGATTACCTCGACGTGCTCGGCGTGCGGCCGATCCTCGGCCGAGCCTTTCGCGCCGACGACGAGATCGTCGGCGGGCCGGCCGTTACGATCATCGGCGAGGAACTGTGGACGCGGCGCTTCGCGGCGGACCCGGCGATCGTCGGCAAGACGCTGAACTTCGACGGCACGCCCTTCGAGGTGATCGGTGTATTGCCGCGCGGCGTGTATCCGACATTCGCCACCGTCAACGGCGAAACGCCGTTCACCCCCGACAACCACGACTTCCTCGTGCCCCTGCGTCTCTCCGAGAACTTTTACGGCGACCGGCGCGCGCACGTTTTCGGTGCCATCGGCAAGCTCGCCGAAGGCGTGACCATTGAGCGGGCCAACGCCGCGGTCGATGTGCTCGCGGCGTCGGTGCGTGAGCAATATCCGATCGTTGCCGGCGAGGGCTTTCGACTCGAATCGCTGGCCGACGAGATCGTCGGCGGCGCGCGCACCGGGCTGCTGGTTCTAATGGGCACGGTCGCGATGGTGCTGCTGATCGCCGCCACCAACGTCGCCAGCCTCATGCTCGCGCGCGCCGACGAGCGCCGCTCCGAGCTTGCAGTACGGGCTGCGCTCGGCGCCGGGCGATGGGTTCTGGTCCGCCAGAGCCTGGTCGAGAGCCTCGCACTTGCCGGTTCGGGGGCGGCGGCCGGCGTGGCACTCGCTTACCTCAGCATCGATCGCATCAAGGCACTGGTCCCGATTCAGATTCCGCGCATGAACGAGGTGGTCATCGATACGCCGACGCTACTGTTTGCCGTCGGCATTGCCCTGCTGGTCGGGACCGTTCTAGGGGTGGCTCCGGCGGCAATGGCGACACGCCCGGGCAGGCTCGGCCGTTTGCGCCAAGGGGCGCGAGGGTTGACGGCCGACGGCAAGCGGCGGCGCGCACAGGGGCTCCTGGTGGCGGCACAAGCCTGCATGGCCGTGATGCTGGTCATCGGCGCCGGCCTGCTGATGCGCACGTTCATGCAAATCGCCAGCATCGACCCGGGATTCTCGACACGCAGCACCCTCACCGTGCCTCTGTCTCTGCCGCAAACCCGGTATCCGACCAACAACGACGCCCTGTCGTTCATCGAGCAACTCGAGGAGTCGCTTACCGCATTGCCCGGCGTCGAGTCCGTCGCTTTCGGCTACGACCATCCGCTGCGCAAGAACTGGGGCGACGCCTTTCGCCTCGAGGGCCGCCCGAATCTCGCGCCCGGCGAGGGCATGGGGGCGAGCTTCCGCCCCGTGACCCCGGGGTATTTCGAGGCGGTGGGCATCTCATTGCTCCGTGGAAGGACGTTCGAGTCCACCGACGATGCCGAGCATTCTCCGGCCGTGGTGATCAACGAGGCGTTCGCCGAGAAGTACTTCTCCGGCGAAGGAGCTGTCGGCCAGCGGATTCGTATTCCGACAGTCGGGCGCATGTTGGGTGTCGAGGGTGTGCGCTGGATGGAAATCGTCGGTGTGGTGGGTAACGTTCGCTTCAACGGACCGACCCAGGCGGTCGAGCCGGCGATGTACGTTTCGATCCTGCAGGTTCCCATTCCGCCGAATATCATGCTCGTCGAGCCGGCGAACGCCGATGTCGATCTCATCGCCGCGGTGCGAAGTGCCGTGTGGCAACTCGATGCCGAGCTGCCGGTGAGCGACGTACGCTCCCTCGACGTGCTGTTCGCCGAGGCGATCGCCCGCGAGCGCTTCAACATGATTCTCGTCGGCTTTTTCGCGGCGCTTGCGCTCGGGTTGGCCGGACTCGGCATTTACGGGCTCGTATCGCGACTCGTCCACATGCAGACGAAGGAAATCGGCATCCGTGTCGCGCTCGGTGCCCAGCGCGGCCAGGTTCTCAGTCTGGTGCTCGGCACGGCGCTGGTTCCCGTGATGATCGGCGGATTGCTGGGTATCGTGGGTGCCGCCGGCGTCGCCCGGCTACTGGAGAGCCTGCTGTACGGCGTTGCCGCCTTGGACCCGGCCACGTTTTTGTTGACGCCGTTGGTGCTCGTCGCCACCGCGCTGCTGGCCAGCTACCTGCCGGCGCGGAGAGCGACACTGATCGACCCGGTTACAGCGCTGCGCGACGAGTGACGTGAAGGGACGCGTCGAGTGGGCGACGACGGATTCCCCGCCTCCTATACGGCGTCGAGTATCCCGTTGAGGGTGGCACTGGGTCGCATTGCCGCGTCGGCCCGTTCGAGGTCGGGCTTGTAGTAACCCCCCACGTCTTGCGCCGGGCCCTGGACGCCGTTGAGCTCTTCGACGATCAGCGCCTGGTTTTCTGCGAGGGCCGCTGCCAGCGGGCCGAATCGATCCGCCAGGTCTGCGTCCGTGGTCTGCTCGGCCAGCGCCTGGGCCCAGTAGAGCGTCAGATAAAACGTGCTGCCGCGGTTGTCCAGCTCGTTCACCTTGCGCGACGGCGGCCGGCCGTTCTCCAAGTAGGCGGCCGTGGCCGACTCCAGGGTTTCGGCCAGGATGCGGGCGGCCGGGTTATCGAACTGCTCGCCCAGATGCTGTAGCGAGGCCGCCAGCGCCAGGTACTCGCCCAGGGAATCCCAACGGAGGTGGCCCTCTTTCGCGAACTGCTGGACATGCTTGGGGGCTGAGCCACCCGCACCGGTCTCGAACAGGCCGCCGCCGTTGAGCAACGGCACGATGGACAGCATGCGGGCGCTGGTGCCGATTTCCAGGATCGGGAACAAATCGGTCAGATAGTCGCGGAGCACGTTGCCGGTGACCGATATGGTGTCCTCGCCGCGGCGGATCCGCTCGAGGGAGAATTCCGTGGCCTGCACCGGCGACATGATCTCGATCTGGAGACCTTCGACGTCGTGGTCCTGCAGGTAGGTTTCGACCTTCCCGATCAACTCCCGGTCATGGGCCCGGTCCCGGTCCAGCCAGAAGACGGCGGGGGTGCCGGTGGCCCGGGCGCGGCTCACGGCCAGCTTCACCCAGTCGCGAATCGGGAGGTCCTTGGCCTGGCAGGCTCGCCAGACGTCGCCCGCTTCAACCGTATGCTCCAGGAGGGTGCGGCCGGCGCCGTCCACGACGCGCACGACGCCGTCGGCGGCGATCTCGAAGGTCTTGTCGTGGGAGCCATACTCCTCGGCCTTCTGGGCCATGAGTCCGACGTTGGGCACGCTGCCCATGGTGGCCCGATCGAACTGGCCGTGGGCCTGACAGTCGCGCACGACGGCGGCGTACACGCCGGCGTAGCTCGAATCAGGGATGACGGCCTTGCAGTCCTGCAGCTCACCCTCGGCGTTCCACATGCGGCCCGAATCTCGGATCATCGGCGGTATGGAAGCGTCGATGATGATGTCGCTGGGCACGTGCAGGTTGGTGATGCCGCGGTCCGAGTCGACCATGGCGATCCCGGGACCGTCATCGAACGCCGCCTGGATGTCGGCCTCGATGGCGGCCCGCTGTTCTTCCGGCAAGCCGGCGATCTTGGCCACGACGTCGCCGAATCCATTGTTGGCGTCGACGCCGAGCTCGTCGAAAACCGCCGCGTGCTTGGCAAAGACGTCCTCGAAATACACGCGCACGCAATGACCGAAGATGATTGGATCCGAGACCTTCATCATGGTGGCCTTCAGGTGCAGGGAGAACAGCACGCCCTGCTCCTTGGCGTCCTGAATTTGCGCCTTCAGGAAGGCAACCAAGGCGGCGCGGCTCATGCAGGTGGCGTCCAGCACTTCGCCTGCCAGCAGCGGTAGCGATTCCATCAGCACCGTGGCGGCGCCGTCCGGCGTCACATGCTCGATATGCGCCGTGGTGTCGGCCTCCAGCGTGACCGAGATCTCGTTGTTGCGGAAGTCGCCGGCGTCCATGGTGGCCACGTGCGTCGCAGAGTCGTCGGGCCAGTCCTTCAGATACGGGCGCGGTGGGTGTGCCTTGACGAAGTTCTTCACCGGCGTGGGCGCGCGCCGGTCGGAGTTCCCCTGGCGCAGCACAGGATTGACGGCGCTCCCCTTTACCAGGTCGTAGCGCGTCCTGGTGGCCCGTTCGGCGTCGGTCGACGGCTCTTCCGGGTACTCCGGAAGGTCATACCCCCGAGCCTGAAGCTCGGCGATGCAGGCTTTCAACTGGGGAATGGAGGCACTGATGTTGGGCAGCTTGATGATGTTGGCCTCGGGCGTCTCCACCAGGCGGCCCAGCTCGGCCAGGTCATCGGCGACCGCATCGTCGCCCAGCACATCCGGAAACACGGCCAGCACTCGACCGGCCAGGGAGATGTCCCGCGTCTCCACGGGAACGCCCGCGGCGCCGGCGAAGGCGCGCACCACGGGAAGGAAGGCATACGTGGCGAGGGCCGGAGCCTCGTCGGTCCACGTGTAAATGATAGGAGGCGAGGGACGCTGCGTATCGTTCATGGGTGGGCCAGGCTCGGGCGGGTGAGGGATGCGCGATGGCGGCGAACCGCCGGGGAGAAGGAAGAAATACCACACCAGCGGGGTCGGGGCGAGATTTGGGAAAGCAACTCCACGTGTACCTTCGACGCCGCCGCCGCGGGTGACGGTGAGGCACGGCCACATGTAGGCTAATCGAGGGTGACGACCACGACCCCACGACCGAGATGCCCATCACCGGAGAATCGACATGCCACGAAATTGCGCCATGAAGCGTTGGATCTACGCGACGGCCTTAGCTCTTCTTTTCGTCCCGGCCGTCCCTCTTGCCCTTGCGGCCGGAGCTCAGGCTCCGGAGGAGATTCGCCCCGATTTGGCCGCCATCGCCACGGGAGAGGGTTGGACCGTCGCCAACCGGGCCGCCACCGTGGCGGTCGAAGGAGACCGGACGGTCGTTACATTCGACGGTCGCCCGGGGGATGGCGCGGCCTGGCTGGACGGGGTGGAATTCCACAACGGCACCATCGAGGTCCTGATCCGCGGCAAGAACGACCCCGGGCGTAGCTTTGTAGGCGTGGCGTTCCGGGGCGTAGACGACGACACCTTCGACGCCATCTATTTCCGACCCTTCAACTTCGTGGCCGACAACGATCTGTCCCTCAGTCACATGGTCCAGTACATTTCCGATCCCGAGCACACGTGGTCGCGGCTCCGGGAAGAGCATCCGGGAGAGTACGAGAAGCCTATTTCCCATCCCCCCGATCCCGACGCGTTTTTCAGGGCCCGCATCGTGGTCGCGAAGCCCGAGATCCGCGTCTATGTGGGCGATGATCCCGAGCCGTGCCTGGTGGTGAACGAGCTCACGGAGCGGACGGGAGGCCGTATTGGCATATGGATGGGAAGCGGCTCGGCCGGAAGCTTCGCCGAACTGGTGATCCGGCCGGAGGGAACCTTCTAGGAGGTTCCCTGAGCGGCACTACCGACAAGGTCGAGAACGTATGGAACCCATCAGGCCCGCCCCCGTGAAGGACACGATCTCTTTGGACATCCTCGACTCGATCGACGTAAGAGTCGGCACCATTGTACGGGTCGACGACATCGAGGGTTCCGACAAGCTGGTCAAGCTCACGGTGGATTTCGGCGATCACCGCCGCAGCATTCTCGCCGGCATGAAGCAGGAGCGCGATGATCCGCGCGAGGTCGTGGGCCGGCAGGCCCTGTTCGTCGTCAACCTCGAGCCCAAGAAGATGATGGGGGAGGTATCTGAAGGAATGCTCTTCGACCTCGGCTACGCCGATGGCGTCACGCCGACGCTGGCGGTCCCCGAGAAGCCGATTCCAGACGGCAGCCGGGCCGGCTGAGGTTTCACCGCGATCGCAAAGGATCATCCGTGCCCGACAACACCACACTCGGCGTCTTCGTAGTCGCTTCCTTGATTCTGCTGCTCACGCCGGGTCCGGCGGTTCTTTACATCATCGCCCGCAGCATCGATCAGGGGCGTCTTGCCGGCATCGTGTCGTCGTTGGGTCTTAGCGTCGGCGGCATGATTCACGTGTTGGCGGCGGGGCTCGGCGTGTCGGCGATCCTGGCGTCGTCGGCGCTGGCGTTCAACGCCCTCCGCTACGCCGGTGCCGCCTATCTGATCTATCTGGGCATCAAGACACTCTCTGCCGGCGACGAGTCGATGTTGCCGGCGCAGGCTGGGCGGGG
>CBDUXW010000080.1:0-9665 GCA_965371275.1 uncultured bacterium
GCGCCCGACGCCCTGAGCTCCCCCCTCGGTGTGGAAGCCGTTCTGGCAACCGAACAACGCGATCAAGAAGCCGAACGCGGCCGCCTTGATCAAGCCGACGCGGATATCGCCGAAGACGAGAGTGTTCCAGATGCCCTGCCAGTAGGTCGTTTCGCCGCCGCCATAGTAGTTGATCACCACCAAGGAGCCGGCCCACAGGCCCACCATGTCGCCGATCAGCACGACCACCGGCAGCATGACAACGGTCGCGACGATACGCGGCAACACCAGGTACTCGATGGGGTCGATGGCCATGGTACGCAGCGCATCGATCTGCTCGGTGACCACCATGGTGCCGATCTCAGCGGCCATCGACGAGCCGGCGCGCCCGGAAACCATCAGGGCGGCGAGCACCGGAACCATTTCACGTGTGATCGCCAGCGCCACGACGGGACCGACGTAGCTCGTCGTGCCGAAACTCTCGAAGCCCGACCACGTCTGCAGCGCAAACACGGCACCGCTGAAGATCGAAGTAACCACGACGATCGGCAGCGAGCGCACGCCGACGTCGAGCATCTGCTCGAACCAGGCGCGGATGTAGTACGGCGGCCGGCGCAGCGTCGCGATGCTCTTCGCAAACAAGATCCCGGTACGCCCGAGTTCCTCGACGACGAAGACAACGAGCGCGCCGAGCGCCTCGACAAACGCCATCAGGAAGTGTCCGTGAAGCGGCGCGGCAGCCGTCGGCCGACGCGGCTGAGAATCTCGTGGGCGATCGTGCCGGCGTGAGCGGCGATCTCTTCCACTCGAACGGACGCAACGCGATCCGTGTCGGCCGAGCCGAGCAGGACAACCGGGTCTCCCACGTGGACGTCGGGAATGCCGGTGATGTCGACGAGGGTCAGGTCCATGCTGATCGCTCCCACCACCTTTGCGCGCTGCCCTCCGATCAGCACCTCGGCACGATCGCTGAGAGAACGCGGCCAGCCATCATGGTATCCCACGGGTACGATCGCAATCCTGCTGCCACTTTCAGCCCGCCGTCGCGCCCCGTAGCCCAGCGGCCAGCCCGCGGCGACGTCGCGTACCGCAGCCACGGCGCTGTGAAACGACATGACCGGCTCGAGGTCGCTCGCGCCCGTCTCCAGCAACGACGCACCGTACAGCGCCAGACCGGGTCGCACCGCGGTACACCAATCGTCGGCAAATGCCTCCGGATGCTGGCTGATCGCAGAGCTGTTCGCTAGGTGCCGCTCGGCAGGCAAGATGCCGTTGGTCTCGAGCCCGCCGCACAGCGTCCGAAACCGCTCGATTTGCAGCGCCGTGTGATCGTGTCCGGGGTCGCCCAGGGGAGCGTCGGCCGCCGCAAGGTTGGAGAACACACCGGAGAATCGGATGCGGTCCATCGCTTCCAGACGCTGGGCCGCCTCGAGCGCCGCATCGATCGAATCATCCATCGGCACCCCGAGCCGCCCCATCCCCGTGTCGACCTTGAGATGCACGGCAACCTCACCGCCCTCCCCTGCCGCGGCGGCCAGAGCTTCTGCCGCTTCTGTGCGCCACACGGCCACCGAGAGCCCGTGGCGCACCGCCAGCGCGGCCGCCGAATCGTCGCCATCAACGGCCGCCACGGCGCCGGCGGGCTCGACCCCCGCCATCACCAGGATCTCCCCCGCGACCCCCGCCTCACGCAGCTCGGCACCCTCGTCAACCGTGGCTACCGCGAACGCGTCGGCACCCACCGACTCCAGTTTCGTGGCGCACGCCACCGCCCCGTGCCCATAGGCATCCGCTTTGACGACACACCAAATCCGCCGCGGGGCTACGAGCTCGCGGACCCGAGCAAAGTTGCGCCCAAGCGCGCCGAGATCAATCTGCAGGTAACTCGGCCGGTGCGGTGAAACACCGGAGCCCGGAGATGAGTTCATAGCGTGGAGTTAACAACAATTGGTAGTCCGTCCGCGAGCACAGAGGCGTCTGGCGGACTACGCCCAGGGCTCGCCGGGATCGTCGCGGTCTTCGCGGTCCTTGAACGCCGTGAATTGCTTCAAGAACGCCAGCGGCACGACGCCGATCGGGCCGTTGCGCTGCTTGGCGATGATCAGCTCGGCGATTCCCTGCAACGCGGGATCCGGGTTGTACACCTCTTCCCGATAGATGAACGCAACGACGTCTGCGTCCTGCTCGAGATTCCCCGAGTTGTGCTGGATGACCGAGTTGCCCACCCAGGACGCAGGGCCGGGCACAGTCAGGTCGTAAACATCTTCCTCGCCGTCCGGCTCGATGGCGACGACCCGATCCCAGAACAAGTCGTCCGAGCACGCTTGGCGGAGCAGATCATCATCAAGGATCTCAGCGTAGTCACTCAGCATGCCCCTGGAAGGCGCAAACTTGAAGTGCGAACTGCCCCCGTACGACGTGCCGCGCAGCGCTGCCATCCGCCGTGTCGTGATCCCGCGCTCTCCCATCACCGCTCGGACCCTCTCGAAACTCTCGACAGGCAAAGTGTCGACGTTCGTGTTGCCTTCTAGGCCTTCGAGAATGATCGCTAGAGTCTCCGCCTGCTGCCTTCTGGGCCCGAACGCACCCACGGAGTCGAGAAAGCGGCGCAGCGCAGTTGCTCCCTGCACCGTCACATGACGGCCCGAACGATAGCCCGTCTTACGCGTTTCGTAGATTCGAGCGACGATACCCAACCGCAGCAAAAGCGCGGCGACATCGTCTGCAAGCCCTGGGCTGTTCGTGGCGTAGTACGCGCGGTGAGCCCCCCGCTTGCCTTCTGTCTTCGGTGAGATGGATCCGTCCGTCGCCCACAGATGCCGCAGTAGCAACCCGATTTGCCGGTTCGATAGCCGGAACGCGGCTTCCGGGACTCTCTTCTCGTGCGACCGCTGGCCGAAAACCCCCAACTCGCGGAGCCACCTGTTCACCCCGGCGGGATGCCAACGGTTCCCATTGCCGCTAATCAAAAGTTGATGCCACCGCCGACGACCTTCGTACCGCTTCACTTCGGCGCCGAACTCGCTGGCGGCAGCCGTCGCAACGACCTCGCTATTCTCCTCCGAACTTGTGCAATAGCGCATCGGCTGGCCGGACAGATAGCTGCCATCACCGATCAGTTGTCCGAGCAGCTCCACCTGAGCGTCGGGCCATTCATCGGGCATTGTCGGCTCAGGGAGGCGGCGCGGGATCGCCAGTCGATCTCCGGCCGCCAAATCGGCAGCACGCATCCAGCCGCGGGCACCATAGATTCGGTGCTTGGCCGTCACCCGAATGGATCGACCGCTGGCAAGACGAACGGACAGGATTGGCCGCTGGCCCACTTTCCATACCTTGTCGCTAACGGCGCAAGTCATCTTCCGTTCTGCGGACATCGCAATGACTTCCGGGGTCGACCCGACCAGACTCTCGATGGGGATGCGCCGCCCATCCGCTAGATGCACTAACGTATCGCCGGTCACACACTCCCTCAGGTCCGAGAGCTGCGGGCGGTGCTCGGACCGCGCCTCCGGGGCGCGCGACAGCTGCGACAGCGCGATCACCGGTACTTCGAGCTCCTTGGCCAGTCCCTTGAGGGCGCGGGAGATGGCGCCGATCTCGAGGTTGCGGTTCTCGTAGCGGCCGATGCTCATGAGCTGCAGGTAGTCGATGATCAGCAGGTCGAGGCCGTGCTCGGCCTTGAGGCGGCGCGCCTTGGAACGCATCTCCAGGAGCGAAGGATTGGCGGTGTCGTCGACGAAGATCTTCGCCGCCGACAGGTACTCGAGCGCGTTGAGCAGATCGTTGAGATCCTTGTCGGCGAGGAACCCGGTGGCCAGCTTGTGGTTGTCGACCTGGGCCTCGGCCGACATGAGGCGGCGGATGAGCTGTTGCGTCGACATTTCGAGGGAGAAGATGCCCACCGAGCCGCCGTGGCGCAGCGACACATGCTGGGCGACATTGAGAGCGAACGACGTTTTTCCCATCGACGGACGGCCCGCAATGATGATCAGGTCGCCGGGCTGAAAGCCCGCCGTCAAGGTGTCGAGTCGTTTGAACCCGGTCGGCGTACCGGTAATGAACTCGCGGCGCTCGTGTAGCTTCTCGAGCTCGTGCATGGTCTCGCCGGCCAGGTCCTGAATCGACAGGAAGCCGCGCTTGACCTTGTCCTCGGCGATCTCGAAGATCTTGCGCTCGGCCTGGTCGATGATGTCGTCGGTCTCGTCTTCTCCGGTAATGGCCGACGTAATAATGGCGTTCGCCGAGGCGATGAGATTGCGCAACGAGGCCTTGTCTTTGACGATGCGCCCGTATTGCGCCGTGTTGAGGGCGCGCGGCAGCCCGTCCATCAAGGCCGACAGATAGCCCATCCCGCCGGCGCGCTCGAGGTTGTCGCCGCGGGCGAGCTCCTCGGCCACAGTGACCGGATCGATCGCCTGGCTTTCGTCGGAGAGCGCCACCATCGCCGCAAACACCAGACGATGCGCCTCGCCGTAGAAGTCGTCGGCGGTAAGCGTTTCGGCGGCCGGATTGATGGCCTGGTTATCGAGCAGGATCGCGCCGAGGACAGACCGCTCCGCATCAAGATTGTGCGGCAGCGTACGTCCCTTGGTCAGCTCGTCAGGCGACATGCGGCCCAGTCTAACAGCCTCCGAAAAAGCGTCTACTGAAGATCCACGCTCGTTCCCCGAGGCCCGATTTTGGGTCGGATGCAAGGAACGACGACGCAGGCAATCTGGTTCGATTGTCGAGGAGTTGTGACGCTGCAGACGGCCCGAAAGCGGGCCTCGTTTACTCTTCTTCGTCTTTGACTACCCACAGCTTAATTGTGGTTTCGACGCCGAAGGGCAGGTGCAACAGAATCTCGAACACGCCCAGCGACTTGATGGCGGCCTCGAGCTGTACCTGGTCCTTGTTGACCTCGAAGCCCTCGTCGCGCAACGCGTTGGCGATGTCGACGGTGGTTACCGAGCCATACAGGCTGTCGCCCTCGGAGGCCTTTCTCTTTACGTTGACGGACACGCCGCTCATGCTGTCCGCCAAGGCCTGCGATGCACCCTTCGCGGCAGCTTCCTTCTCGGCGCGCTTCGCCTTGAGCTCCTCGATCATGCGCTCGTTGGCCGCCGTGGCGACGACGGCAAAGCCTTTGGGCAGCAGGTAATTGCGCCCGTAGCCGCGCTTCACCTCAACGAGATCGCCCGGCTGACCGAGGTTTTCTACCGGCTCCTGGAGTATGAGCTTCATCGGCCTAGCCCGTCGTGTAGGGCAACAAGGCGATCTCGCGCGCCCTCTTGATGGCGCGGGTCAGCATGCGCTGGACCTTGGCGCTGTTGCCGTTGGTGCGGCGCGGCTGGATCTTGCCGCGGTCGAGGATGAAGTTCTGGAGCAGATCAACGTTCTTGTAATCGATGTAAATGACGTCGTCTTTGAGGTACTTGTTGCGCCGGCGTCTTCCGAATCCGCGTGCCATGGCTAGCTCTCCTTCTCTTCTTCGTCGGTCGTGTCGTCGTCGTGCGGGTCGCCCGTATCTTCGCCGGCATCTCCCCCAGCGTCGTCGCCGGGCGCGTCAGCAGGCTCTTCGGCTGCGGCTTCGGCAGACTCATCGGCCGCGACGGGCGGATCAGCGGGAGCTTCGGGAGGCTCATCTGCTGCGGTTTCAACGGCCTCGGCGTCGTCGGGAGCTGCGGTTTCAACGGCCTCGGCGTCGTCGGGAGCCGCGGTTTCAACGGCCTCGGCGTCTTCGGGAGCCGCGCCTTCGACGGCCTCGGCACCTTCGTCAGAAGCCTCACCGGCGTCGTCGTCGGAAGCCGCGCCTTCGACGGCCTCGGCGCCTTCGTCAGAAGCCTCGCCGGCGTCGTCTCCGGCGGTTTCCTCGGCATCGGCTGCGGCCGCTTCTTCGGCTTCGGCAACTTCCTCGGCCGCTTCTTCAGCGGCTGCCTCCGCTTCGGCTGCCGACATGAGGGCAGCTTCCTTCGCCGCGGCGGCGCGGTGCTCCGCCGCCACCCGCTGGGCCTCAGCCTCGCCGGCGTCGACTTCCTGCTCGGCGAGCGAGGCGCGCACGTCGATTTCTTGCTGGCCTTCGAGGCGTACGACCATGTTGCGAATGACCGCCTCGTCCAAACGCATGCGATCCTTCAGGGCCGCCGGAAGGGTCACCGCCCCCTCGACGTGGATCAGCACGTAAATGCCCTCGGTCTTGCCCTGTACCGCGTAGGCGAGTTGGCGACGTTGCCACACGCCGGCTGCCAGGATGGTGCCGCCATCGGCCTCGATGGTGGTGCGCAGGTCGCCGATAACGGCGTTGACGCCGTCGTCGTCCGCCTCGGGCGTAACGATAAGAAGGGTTTCGTAGAGATTCATAGATCTCCCCCCGGTCTCAGGCCCTGGTTCGCCAGGGCGAGGAGTACATGGAAGCTGGCTTGAACGATCAGAGAATGACCACCAGCGCTATGACAGACGTGGATTTTATCAGGTTGTCGACGAGCTGGCTAGAAGCGTGCGGCGGCCCAACGCCGGCAGGGCGCCCGATGACGTAGTATTCCCAGCGCTCATCGTTCCTCCACAGCCGCACCCGGAAGCAGGCTATCGATGCTCGGGGATCTCCGCTCGACCCTCACCCGAATGCGGGCCCACCGGTTCGAGGGCGATCTGGTGCGCTGCAACCTGTGCGGCGCCGACGATCATCGAGTGGTCGGCACCAGGGACCGCTACTTCAAGCCGTTGCGAACCGTGTTGTGCGCCGGTTGCGGGCTCGTCTTCTCCAATCCGATGCCGCGCGCCGCGGGCTTGAGCGAGTACTACGAGGACGGCTACCGGCAGCACTACACCGGAGCCGCGAAGCCGCGCCGCGTCGCCGTGCTGCGCAGCTTCGAGTCGGCGCACCGACGCCGCGACCTCCTACGACCGCTGCTGCACGATGGAACCCGGTTGCTCGACGTCGGGTCGGGCGGCGGCGAGTTCGTCAGCTACCTGCGCCAGGAAGGTGTCGACGCCTCGGGACTCGAGCCCGACCGCAGCTTCTCCGAATACGCGCGCGGTGAGTACGACATTCCCGTGATCACCGGAAATTGGGAGGATGCCGACCTCGGCGGCGACCGGCTCGTCGACGTCGTTACCGCCTATCACGTTCTGGAACACCTCCGCACGCCTCTCGAGGCCCTGCGCCGGATGCACTCTTGTCTGGGAGACGGCGGCCATCTCTGTGTCTCGGTGCCCGATATCTACAATCCCGACGGCACTCCGTACGCGCGGTTCCACGTCGCCCATGTGCACAACTTCTGCCGCGAAACCCTGATCATGATGGCGCTGCGGGTGGGTTTTCGCGTCTGCGACGAGGTCCCCACGCGGTCGACGACCGTCGTGTTTCGCAAAGACGATCCCGTCGACGACTGGCTCATCTTCCCGGACACCTACGAGAAGATGGCCGCCTACTTCGCCGCGCACACCAATCTCCGCTACTTCTTCTCGGCGAAGCCCTACAGCCGCTGGTTTCTGCGCATGGGCGACCTGTCGCGCTCGAGGCTACGGGCGTTGGCAGGATCGTCGGGCGACACCGCGCGCGCCGCTCCGGCGCCGCCACCGCCGGCACGTCGCGACTCCGACGACGGCTGAGGCCGGACGGATCAGTAACCCTTGCCCGGCGCGTCGTAGTAGATGTTCAGTATGGTATTGCGAGCCTCGGCGGCGAAGGGAACGAGCTCACGGCCGTGCCAGCTCGTGCGGGTGACGGCGAACCCGTACATGCTGTTGGGACGGAACGGGAACTGCTTCACCTTGACGAAGGCGTTGCGCGGCGACATCAGGTTCTTGAGCTGTAGGATTTTCAGTTTGTACAGCGCCGTGCCGAGATCCTCCTGGGCGGCGTCGCGCGGCAGGTAATACTGCGTGGTCACGACCTTGGAGGGGGAGTCGGGGTGCGGCCTGATCTCGTAGCCGCCCAGATCGCGGATGAAGGCAGGGTTAGGGAAACCCTCGACGTCTTCGGCATCTGCCGGCGCCACTTTGAAACGCTTTGCCAAGGGGTCGCGAAAGACAGCGAAGATCTTGCGCTGTAGCTGCGGCGAGCGCAGTGCCGCCGAGATGCCGCCCCACAGCGGGCGGCTCTCTTCGTCCATCTTGGCGACGGCGTCGTCGTCGAGTTGCAGCACGTCGCGCGTGCTGGTGCCGTCTTCCAGGACGTGCTTGTCGGAAAGCGATCGGTAGAGCCCGGGGTCGGGCATCGTCTCCAGCATCCGGGCGTAGACGTCGTCGGGGAACACGCCTTCGAGGTAAAAATGCGCGAAGGGCTCAGTCTCGACGACGGCGGCATCAAGCACAGCCCCGAAATGGGCAACTACGGCGTCACGCATTGCGTCGGCGCTCGTTGCGTTGGGAACGGTCATCGCTTCGTCGGCAACGGTGAACAGAGAATCTCTTGTTTCTCGGAAGGCGGCCGTGAAACGCGGGGCACGCTCTTCGCCATTGTAGGTGATGGCGAGCTTGTACGGCGCCGGTTGCGACCCGGTCGCCCCCGAAGCTGCCGGTTGATGCCGCTTGCGCATCTGTCAAGAGTACGGTCGCCGACAACCGCTGCCTTGGGCGCTGCCGAGCCTTAGTCTCGAATCACCCAACCTCCCCTACGCCTGCTGTCGAAGGAAGAATCCACGCGCGTCACCCGGCGCGGCTCGATGGATACCGTGCGCTCGAACGATTCCCCGGACTGGTTCCAGAACACCACGCGATGCGTCCCCGCGGGGAGGCTTTCGAGCCTGTACGAGCCTCTTTCATCGGTAGTTGCCCAATACGGCGTCTCGATCACCAGTATGAAGGCGGACATTGAAGGGTGGACGTTACAGAGCACCACCACTTCTCCGGAACGGTCGAATCGTACGGCACGCTCGTCGCCCTCCGGATATGTGCCGAGCTCGAATTCTGCCGTGCGTTTGCTCGGCGAGAACACATTGTGTAGCACCGGGTCACTGTTGCGAAAGCGAACCGTCGAGCCGACCGTGATCGCCAGGATGTGCGGCTCAAAACTCAAGTCGAGCTGATCGATCAGCGGTGACGGCTCGATAGGTTCGACGGACGCATCTTCTAC
Organism: uncultured bacterium; assembly: GCA_965371275.1. Classification (GTDB taxonomy): domain Bacteria; phylum Acidobacteriota; class UBA890; order UBA890; family UBA890; genus CBDCBL01. The sequence continues at coordinate 9,035 of CBDUXW010000080.1, forward strand.
GTATACCGCAACCACGGTGCCGGAGTCGTTCGGCGCCCAGCGGGTACGGACGACGCCTTCCAAGGCGCCGAGCCCGGTGCCGGGACCCTGGTCGTAGCGGCCGTGCGGATTCGACACGCCGGCGGCACCGGCTGCTGCCAGCAGGCAGATGCTCACCGCAAGAAGACGCACCCTGATTGCAGAGGACCCGAGCAAGCATCGCCGCCATCTCGGTTTACCATCGATGGGTCCGTGGGTGACGGCTGCCATGACCGTCAGAAAACCAGATCGAGACGGAATCGCGCCCGCGAGTCGCCGGAGTCGTTGAAGAACTGCTTCGCTTCGCCGACCAAGCGCAGATTGGCTCGGATCAGGGCAACGGCGCCCACGACCAGGTCGCTCTTGTTCTTCCCGGGTTGGCTGAGGTGCTCGACGCGCAGCAGCGGATGCAGCCAGGGATACAACACATAGTCGGCCTCGATGAAGTAGGCATTGAAGTCGAACGCGTCCGACCTGCCCTTGAACTCGTGGCCGTGCACCCACGTGCCATAGACGTTTGCCCTTCCGTACCAGAGATCGAAGTCCAAACCGACCCGGTCGAAGCTATCCGGCAGACCGTCGGTGGCGAGCTCACCCCGATACCCGTAGCCCC
>CBDUXW010000081.1:0-9614 GCA_965371275.1 uncultured bacterium
CCACGGCGACGCCCTGGAGAATCGCCAGCGGCGCGACGAAGAAGGGAATTTCGGGGGGCAGGAAGCTGGCCTGGACGCGCGGCTGGGCCATCTGTACGGCAACGCCCGCAGCCGCCCCGAAGCCGGCGCCGGCGAGCCCGAGGACCATGATCTGGATGACGAAAATGTTCACCGCGACGGAGGACTTGGCCCCCAGGCAACGCAACACCGCTACCGTCTCGAGCTTGCCGTTGACGTACAGATGAATCGAGCTGGCTACACCGACCGAGCCGAGCAGCAGCGCGCCGAACCCCACCAGGGTCAAGAACGCGTTGAGGTTCGACAGCGCGGTACCGACGTTCTCCTTGCGCCGCTCCACTGTATCGGCGCGCAAGCGCAGGTCGCGAAGACGCGGGCGAAGCTCGTCGACCAGTGCCTCGGGGTCGAGCAGCGGGTCGTCGAAGGCGATGTACGCCGTGTAGCCGGCGCGACTGCCGAGTTGAATCAATTCGGTCGCGGCGAGCTGGGCCATCGGAATGTATACGCGCGGGCTGATGAGAGCTCGGGTCGGGATCTCACCGGCGACGTTCAGCAGCCGTCCGGCGATTCGAAATGTCGTTTGCCCAAGTCGCACCTGGTCACCGACTCGGAGCTCGAATTGCAGCATCAGGCCGTTGTCGACCAGGGCCTCGCGACCGTTGCGAAACGCGGCGGCGGCCTCGACCGGATCGGTCTCGAGCTCGCCGTAGTAGGGGAACGCTCCCTCGAGCGCCCGAACCGATACCAGTCGCGACGCGTCGGGCGCCGGAAAGTAGGCCATCGAGGCGAATTCGATCTGCCGCGACTGCCGGGGCGACAGCGAGCGCAGCAGCTCCTCGGCCTCGTCGGAGAAGGCTCGCTGGCTGTCGATACGAAGGTCGGCGCCGAGCAATGTCTTGGCGCGATCCTCGATCGCCGCATTCAGGTTGGTTTGAAAGCTACCGATCGCAACGAGCGCCGCCACGCCGGCAATGATCGACGAGACGTACAGGAGGAGCCGATGCCGACTGCCGCGGCTGTCGCGCCAAGCCATCCGCCATGCCCACCGTGAAGCAATGCCTCGCATGTCAGCGGCCGCCGCCTTCGACGTCACTTGCCACGCGACCGCCACGCAACTGGATAACGCGTTCAGCCTTGCCGGCAAGCTCGAGATCGTGGGTTACCAGCAACAACGTGGTGCCGGCTTTGCGGTTGAGGTCGAAGAGCAGCTCGACCACCAGGTCGCTGGTTTCGATGTCGAGGTTGCCGGTGGGCTCGTCGGCGAACAGCATCTTGGGCTGGTTGATGAAGGCGCGCGCCAGCGACACGCGCTGTTGCTCGCCGCCGGACAGCTGTGCCGGATAGTGATCGAGGCGATCCCCGAGACCCGTCACCTCCAGCAACTCGCCGGCCCGGCGCTCGACGTTGTTGGCGCCATGCAGCTCGGCCGGCACCATCACGTTCTCCAACGCCGTGAGCGTCGGGATGAGCTGGAACGTCTGGAACACGAAACCGACGTGCTGGTTACGAATCTCGGCGAGCCGGTCCTCGGACTGCTCCTCGAGGGTGATGCCGGCCAGCCGAACGGACCCGGAGCTGGGCCTGTCGAGACCGGCGCAGAGGCCGAGAAGAGTCGTCTTGCCGCTGCCGGAAGGACCGACCAGAGCGCAGGAGGCGCCCTCCTCGAGTGAGAAGCTCACACCCTCGAGCACAGTCAGCTCGCCCCCGGCGCTGGGGTAGCGCTTGGTCAGCTTCTCGACTTTCAGAACGGCACCCTGGTTCATGACACCTCTATAGTATGGGCGTCGGGGAAGTGGCGCTGTCCGCTACCCTGCGATGTGTCGCGGCAATGACGGACCAATGGACCGAACACACGACATTCGATGGCGGCAACCGGGAGCGGCGCTGGCGGCAATCGCTGCCGTCAGCATGGCGACCGCGGCATTCGCCGGCACTGTTGCAGGGGCGGCAATCAACGACGGTTACCCACTGCCGGCCGCCGGCGAGCTTCGACAAGCCACCAAGACGATTCTCTTTCTCGGCGACAGCCTGACGGCGGGTTACGGGCTACCCGTCGAGGAGTCCTTCCCCAACCTCATCGCCCGACGTCTCGAGAGCCAAGGATCGCCGTTCGAGGTACTGAACGCGGGCGTCCCCGGCGATACCTCGGCCGGCGGCTCGCGCCGCATCGACTGGCTGCTGCGGCGGCGCATCGATGTTCTCGTGCTCGAGCTCGGCGCCAACGACATGCTCCGCGGCCTGCCGCTCGGGCTGACCCGCGACAACCTGCAAACAATCATCGACAAGACACGCGAGAAGTACCCGGACGTGAAGATTGTCGTCGCCGGCATGCTGGCTCCACCCAACCTCGGTCCCGAATACACCGCCGAGTTCCGCGACCTGTTTCCGGAGCTGGCGCGGGCCAACGACGCCGCGCTGATTCCCTTCTTGCTGGAGGGCGTTGCGGCGCGCCCGGAGCTCAACCTCGCCGACGGCATCCATCCCAACGCCGAAGGCCACCGGATCGTCGCCGAACAGGTGTGGGCGATCCTCGCACCGCTGCTCGACTAGCCGCCGGGCGCCCACGCCCACAGGTTGCTTGCAGCACTGACCCGGCGGTACGGTCGCAGTCTCCATATCCACGGCGAAAGAAGGTGAAGCATGCTCAGGCGACTTTCGATCTTGTTGGTGGCTCTTATCGTCACCGTGCACCTCGTGGCGCCTGTCGCCGCGCAGCAGGCAACGCCGGCGGCCCTCGAAGGCATCGATAAGTTCGTCGACGGCATCATGGCCGAGTGGGGCGTCCCCGGCCTGGGAATCACCGTCGTCAAGGAAGGCGAAGTAATCCTGGCGAGGGGATACGGCTACCGGAACGTCGAGGCCCAACTTCCCGTGACTGCGGACACGCTGTTCGCCATCGGCTCCAACAGCAAGTCGTTCACCGCCACGATCCTCGGCACGCTGGTAGAAGAGGGGAAGCTCGATTGGGACGAGCCGGTGCAGACTTACCTGCCCGACTTCCGGCTCTACGATCCGATCGCCGGCGAGGCGATGACACCACGCGACTTGGTAACCCACCGTTCCGGGCTGCCGCGTCACGACTTGGTCTGGTATGGCGCCGACTGGACGCGCCGCGAGATGTTCGAGCGCCTCCGCTACCTCGAACCGAGCCACGAGTTTCGCGCCATCTGGCAGTACCAAAACCTCATGTTCATGACCGCCGGCTACCTCGCCGGCCAGGTGGCCGGAACGACCTGGGAAGAGCTGGTGCGAGAGCGTCTCTTCATGCCGCTCGACATGACGCGATCGAACTTTTCGGTAGAGCGCTCGCAGCACGACGAGGACCACGCGCTGCCATACGAGAAGCGCGAGGAAGTGACCATCGCCGTTCCGTTTCGCAGCATCGACGAGATCGGCCCGGCCGGCTCGATCAACTCGAGTGTCGGGGAGATGATCCGCTACGTGCAAATGCACATCGACGGTGGGAAGGCCGGAGACGTGCAGGTCCTGCCGGAGAGCACCTCCCGACAGATGCAAACGCCGCAGATGGTGATGCCCGGACAAATCCAGTACGACGAGCTCGGCCACTCGAGCTATGGGCTCGGCCTCATGATCACGACCTATCAGGGCAAGAAGCTGGTGATCCACGGCGGCGGAATCGACGGCTTCATTTCGCAGATGTCATGGCTGCCGCGCCAGAAGTTCGGCGTCGTTGTGCTTACCAACCTGGGCGGCAACAACCCGGTGCCGAACATCGTGACGCGCTATGTGTACGACCGCCTGCTGGATCTCGAACCGGTCGATTGGTCGGGGCGCATCAAAGCAGACCAAGAAAAGGCCGAGGCCGCCGCGGAGGCCAAGGAAGAGGACAACGAGAAGGCGCGCACAGGCACCGCCTACAGCCACGATCTCGATGAGTATGCAGGCACCTACGAGCATCCGGCCTACGGCAAGGTCCGGGTGGACGTCGCCGACGGCAACCTCAACGCGACCTTCAACGGCATCAACGCGCCGTTGGGCCACTACCATTACGACATCTTCCAGGTCGTCGACGATCCGGCGAACCCGGTCGGCGAAGTGCTGTTCAGCTTTTCCTACGACAAGACGGGGCGGATCGATCGGGTCGCGATAGCGCTGGAACCCACCGTCGACGACATCGTTTTCACCCGCGTCCCCGACGAAACGATGCGCGACTGACGTTGGGAGCGTCGCCGAGGTAGGCGTCTATCAGCGCGGGGCCACCCGCCCGGTCGCGAGCCGGTAGCAGGCTCAGACGCCGCTCAGATGCGGCGCACGAAGTACGTGTAGCTGATCCAGTCCCAGCCGGCGGCATGATCCTCTTCGATCGCCACGACCTCGCCGCCGCTGGCGCCCAGCAGCTCGACGACTTCGGGTTGGGGAATCGCGAACATCGCGAACGGTTCCGGGGCGGAGTCGGATTGCGGTAACCGCTCGACGATTCGTTCCCACGTGGGCATCAGGCTGCGGCGCGCGCGGCGCACATCGAGGCGCCGGCGAATCGCCGCGGCGTGAAGGACGGCGCCCGGCGATGCCGGCTCGGGGGTTCGCGTTGGACGGCAATCTGCTCACCGCCTCGGCGGTAGCGATCAGGATTCTTCTACGCGAAGGCTACCCCCCGTCAAGGCCAACGTGGTGCCGGAAGGAGAGGTTTCGGTGCGCGCGTCATGCTTCCGTCCGCATCCATTCCGGCGACGGCCACTCGTAATTACTACTTTTGTAGTTGTTTAATAACTACAGACGTAGTATTACTACTCGCAGCCCGTTCCCGTAACCTGGAGACACACACGATGGCAACAGACGCCGACGTACTCGATACGCACATTCAACGAGCCATGCCGATCACCAGGGTGTTGCGGCTAGTGGTGGGGCTCGCCGTGCTTCTGTTGGTGCTGCAGATCTTGCGCAACGCTTCGGCGGGCGGGATTTTCCGGGTGGTCGGCGCAACGCTGGCGTTCGTGCCCTTTTACGCCGTCGTCCACCATCTCGTCGCCACCTACGCACCGCGTATGAATCGGTGGATCGGCGCGCTGGTTGCCGTCGCCCCGGTGGCGCTGGCGTTCTTCGCGGGGCCGGGTTGGGTGTCTGTCGGCGCCCTCTTGTTCGTCGGCGTCTCATTGTTGCTGACCGCGGTACTCGGAGACCCCGGCTGCGAGGTCATGGTGATCCCCGGGCTCTTCTTTCGCCGGCGCACGCATCTGGCCTGTATCTCGTTCACGCCACTGGATTGGGCCGAAGAGAAAGCTACGATCTGGTTGCGGAGCTAGTCCGAGCCTCGAGCTTGCTCGCGTCAAGAGCGAGCGCCACGGCTACTCCTTCGACAAATCCGTGGCAGCCGCAGCCCGGGCAAGCTCCGCAAGACGCGCGACAATGCCGTCCGCCGAAGCCGCGGCGTCGACGGCTGGTCGGGCGCCGAGCACACGCGCCAGAACGCCCGTCACATTGGCCACCGCGAAGCTGACCCCCTTGAGGTTGTGCTCGGGCGCCACGCCATCGATCGGCCGTGGGTACCCGGAGGCGAATATGTCCGCTGAGTCCGCATCGAGCCGCAGCGCATGGCGCGGACAATCCCAGTCGAGTCGTACGCCGATGGTTTCCGCGAGGCTGCCGGGCAACCATACCCGGCCATCGGACTCGGCGGCCGATACCACCACCGCGCCACGCTCCCCGGCGCGCCCCACGGCAGCACGCAGAATCTCCTCGTGTTCGGGCTTCTCGGTGCCGAGACTCAAGTTGATGAGCTTGACGTCACGTTGCGCGGCCCAGTCGATAGCCTCGACCAGAATCGGTGCAGGGACCGACAGCGAGCGATCGAAGACCCTCACCGCCAACAGCTCCACGTCCGGTGCCTTCTCGAGGATGGCGGCGCTTACTGCGGTTCCGTGTCCGAGCCGGTCCACGTAGTCACCGTGCGGCACGAGATCGGCCCCGATGCCGACACCGCCGGCGACGCCATGGATATGGTCATGATCGGCGAACACACCGCTGTCGATTACCGCCACCTTCACGCCCCGGCCGGTGGCCGCGGCAAGCTCGGGATGATCGAGGTGGACGAGTCGATCGCCGCCGGCGGCATGCTCATCGCCTTGATCGCCCTGACCTCGAAGCTCCGGCGGCGCGGCGCTCATCGCGCTTCGCCGACAAACAGGCGCGGAAAAGCCCCGCCGGCGTCCCACAGCTCGCTCGGCGCACCTTGCTCGACGATCCGTGCGTCGTCGAGAACGATCACCTGATCCGCCTGGCGCGCCATGTCCAGCCGGTGCGAAATCAGAATCGTCGTTCGACCCTGCATGATGGCCTCGTACCCGGCGATCACCTGCTGCTCGGATACAGGATCGAGGGAGGCTGTGGCCTCGTCGAGGAGCAGCACGGCCGGATCGGCGAGAAAGGCCCGCGCCACGGCGATGCGCTGGCGCTCGCCGGCCGACACGGCCATTCCCCTCTCGCCGACTATTGTGTCGAAACCTTCGGGGAGTTGTTCGACGAAGCCGTCGAGGCCGGCCGAGCGAGCCGCGGCTACGATCTCGTCGTCGGAAGCCTCGGGACGTCCATAGCGGACGTTCTCGGCGATCGTGGCGTGGAAGACAAAAGGCTCCTGCTCAACGACGACGACGTGGCGCCGTAGGTCGGCGAGCCGCAGTCGCCGCAGGTCGTGCCCATCGAACAGGATCGTGCCGGCATCCGGATCGAGGTGGCGCAGCAGCAGGTCGACGATCGTCGACTTGCCGGCGCCGCTCGGCCCGACAACGGCCAACGTAGATCCGGCCAGCACCTCGAATGAAACATCGTCGAGCACCGGGCCCCGGTCGAACGCGAAGCTGACGTCATCGAAGCGAATGTTCCCCGTTACCTCCGCAAGCGCCACCGCGTCGGGCACTTCGACGATCTCCACTTCTGCATCGAGAATCTCGTGAACGCGACGCAACGACACGCGTGCGGTCGCCAGGTTCGTGTACAGCCCCATTAGCCCCTGCACGGGGGCCAGCAGGCGCATCTGGTAGGCCATGAAGGTGACCAGCGTGCCCAGCGTAATGGCGCCGCTGATCACCTGCCTGCCGCCGTACAGGAATACCACCGCGGTCCCCGCCGAGATGATGAGCCCGGGCAATCCTCCCGACATATAGCCGAGCCACCGCATCCGCATGAGAGCGTCGATGAAGGCGTCGTTCTTGGTGCGGAAACGATCGACTTCTCGGTCCTGGGCGTTGCTGGTAACGATCAGCTTCACACCCTGGATTGTTTCGATCAGGAAACTGCCGATGTCGGCGCTGCGCTCGCGCAGAACCTTTATCCGCCCCTCGAGCCGTCTTCGATAGTGCACCAGGGCCCACAGGCTCAGCGGCATCACGGCGACGCTCACCAGAAACAATCGCTCGTCGAGCGCCAGCAAGATGGCCACTGCGCCGATGAGAAACAGCACGTTGCCCACCCAAGCCAGGGCCATCTCGGCGGCGACCCGCTGGATCTCGCCGATGTCGTTGTTGATGCGCGACACGATGTCGCCGAGTTTGGTGCGTGCGTAGAAGCGCGGCGAGAGCGCCTGCAAATGCCGATACAAGGCCAGACGCATGTCGAAGAGAATCTCGGCCGAGACCCGTGTGTAGCGCATTCCGCTGATGACGTTGAACACGAAGCTCAGCACCGTAACGCCGGCGAACAGCGCCACGATCCGCACCAACACCGTCATGTCGCGACCCAACATCGCGTCGTCGACGAGCGGCTTCGACAAGTACGGCAAGTACAGCGACAAGCCGGTGCTCGCCAGGCTGACAACCAGCACGAGTGTGAGCCGTCGCCAGTACGGAACGATGAAACGCCAGGCCCAGCGGAGCTCGCGATCGACCATCTAGCCTGTTCGCGCCGCGATCAGTCTTGCGATGGCAACATCACCAGGTTCGACGTGGTGTCGGCGTCGAGCTCCAACGTGCGGACGAAGCGATAGTTCGAGGCTTCGTGGACGTCGATCGTGTTGCCGGCGTTGTACACGTAGAGCTGCTCACCGTTGGAGCTGATTGCCAGCCTCATACGGGGCCGCCCGTCGAAAGGTTGCTTGCTCTCGACCCGTCGGCCTTCGAGGTCGAAGGTCCAGAACTCGTGCTTGCCGACGCCCGACGAATACAGCCCGTAGGCTTTCTCGCGACCCGGGGCCAGGGAAAAACCCACCGGCTCGCTCGGACCCAACATGTAGAAATCGACGTCGCGCGCCGCCAAGTTGACGCGCGCGATGCCCATCATGCTTCTGCCTTGCACCGGGTCGGTCATGCGGAAGAGTCCGGTGAAAAAACCCTCTTCCTCGTAAAGACTGGCGTTGAGCGGCGGCCGGAACCGCCCTAACCCGGGTTGCAACGGCTTGGAAATTTCCCACTTGTCGACCTCGGTAAATTCCTCCGTCTCAAGCACCAGAATGTCGCTCGAGAAGAAGTACACGAGGGAACCGTCGGGCGAAAATATCATATTTGCGCCGCGGCGTGGTCGCTCGTCGGGCCACGGAATTTCGCGCATGACCTCGTGGCTCTGCAAATCGTACTGCAGCAACTTCGACTCGCTGATCTCGAAGCGATCCGTGCGGTTGACGTATTCCTGTACGGTGAGCAACGCGTACCGTTCGTCGGGATCGACGACGAAGCCGTTGATGCGCACCTTCACGTCGCCCTCGCTCAGCGTGAACGAGTCGATCGATTCGCGGCTGGCGATGTCGAGCACTTCGACGTGCTCGAACTGCACCTCCAACGCATACAGTCGCTGACGGTCATGCGACAGCAACAAGTCGCTCGGAATGCCCGTGGTCGTCTCGATCTTGTCGACGACCTGCATCGTCGCCTCATCGATCACGTGCACCGCTTTGTCGTACGCCGCCACCAAGATCGTGGCGTTGCCGCCGCTCTGTGGCGCGACCGCCGATTCGGCTGTTCCCAACGGGACGATCGCCAAGGCGCCGATCGCAGCCACGAGTGCGCCGAAGCCGCGAGCGAAGCTCGCACCGTCGCGCCTGCCGCGTCCTTGGACGCGGTGTCGCGAGGCAACCGGATGCCGTGTGCTTTGCCGAGTCACGGAGTCACCTACGGGAAGATCAGGTCCAACTTGCGCCAGTCCTTCTGCGCCGCTGCACACTTGTCGGTCCAGTCCTCGGCGTGGTTGAGCTGGTCGGGCACCTGCGCCGGCCAGAAGCAGCCGAGATGGCAATCGAACAGATCACGCTCGACCGGCTGGCAGAGCCCGGCGGTGCCACCGCTGCTGTCGGCCTCCCAACCCGGCGAGAACACCAGTGAGCAGCCCAGCGGGATGTGCGGCTGTTGCGGCTGCTGCGGCACTCCCCCCTGGCCGTATCCTTCGGGGACGCCGCTCAGCGCCACCACGTCGTGTTCCGCGGCGAGGAATTGCTCCAAGCGATCGGCTTTCTGATTGATCGGTTTTGCGTGTTTCATGTTTGCACCTGTCCGTCGAAGCGGGCGAGAAACGCGGGATTGCGGGTCGCGAGCTCGCCGTAGATTTGCAAGCAGGTGTCGGTCCAACCCCGGATCCAATCGCAATAATGCAGGTTCGGTCCGGTCGTCGTGCCGTAGCGCGTGTGCGCCTCATGGTAGCAGCCGCCCGAGCAC
>CBDUXW010000082.1:0-9584 GCA_965371275.1 uncultured bacterium
ATACCGATATCGGTGCTACCGATTTGTCTCCATCCCTAGACCTTAGACCTTCATGAGACGGCCACGGGAACGGCGATTCCGGGCCCGGCTGCGGGAGGTATCGCGAGCGGTCCGCGCCCACCCCCGGGGCTATCAGCCCGAGGGCCGAGTGGCCAGGCCTATTGCGCGGCAACGTTCCAAACCGCCCTCGGCGTGCAGACGCAGCTTGCGGTCGGTCTCGTTGCGCAGAATCGACTCGAACACCGGCACGGCGCGGGCGTCGGGGTCGCCGTAGGCGAGCATGGTGACGGCCATGCGTCGCACGCGGATGCTCTCGTCGATCTCGATACGCTCGATCAGCAGCGGCACGTAGTCGACCGGGTTCTCGTGGCTCTTGCAGCGGTCACAGGCGACCGAGTGCACGGCCCACATGCGCACCGCGGCCTTCGGGTCGCGTACCAACGGCACCAGGTATTCGATCGACTCGAGGTCGGCGTGGTGGTCGAGGTAAATGGCGCACCAGCGGCGCACCTGCCAGTTACCGTTGCCGAGTCCCTCGCGCACGGCCGGCAGGGCGTCGTTGCCGATTTCGTCGAGGGCCTGGTACGAGGCGAAACGCTGCGGGCCGTCGGCGAACCGGTCGACCAACTCGCGGGCTCGGTGAACTGTCTCGCTGCTGCTCATGATGTTCCTCCTGGCCGTTTCACTCTACGGCCGCTCAGGAGCGCGAAACGCTGTTCGTCCATCGAAAAAGGCCTCGCGCTCTCTCCATAAATCGACAACCGCCGCGATGGTCGCGGACCGTATTGCCGATGGAGTGAGCGCGGAGCCTGACCCCGCGCACACAAATTGTGAGGACACGATGGCCCGCCAACGGGCGCTGCGTCAACCCCCCGGGGACGACGACTACACGTCGGTCGGGGCGCCGGGCAGCGTCCACGACTTGAAGCCTGGCGCTCCGACGCCAATAATGTGGCCCTTGTTACTCAACCCGCTGTTCCCAGGGAGGTGTCGAGTGAAACGTTCCCACTATGTATCGATCTTCGTCGTCCTCGTGGCGATCGCCATGGCGTTGCCGACAATGGCGACACAGAAGGTCACGGTCACCGGCGAAGTGATCGATTCCGCCTGCTTCATCAGGATGGGCGCCCACGGCGAAGGCCATCGCGACTGCGCGCAGACCTGTGCCGACAATGGCATTCCTCTGGCGCTGTTGGAGGCCGAGACCGAGCAGGTCATCTGGCTGGCTTCGAGCGAGAGCATGCAATCGCCCAACGACGCGCTTAAAGCGCACGCCAGCCACACCGTGAAGATCACGGGCGAGTATGCCGAGCGTGGTGGTGTGAAGATTCTGGTGATCGAAGAGATCGAGCACGTTAGTCGCTAACACCGGTACTCACACGAACGCACCCCTGTAGAACTTCGGGGTGCGTTTGTGCGTTCGGTGTCCCGGCGGGGAAAGCGGTCACCCGCCGACCTCTCGCTTGGCGAACCGGGCAGCCGGCGCGTGAGTACCCTAGCGTTCGATGTCGAGCGTCAGCGTGACGTCTTGGCGCCGGTACAAGCAGACGCCGTTGACGTCTTCGCAGACGTAGTAGAGCGCGTAGGCGGAGAAGCGATGGCGGCCGTGCGCGTCATCCGGCGCCTTGATCTCGAACTCGACCTTGCGCGTCTCCTGGCTCACCACTTCGGGAGGGTTCGGCACCCGCACGGCACGCCGATCGACCTGCCATCCGGCGGGCACGTCGATCCAGAACACAAGGCCGTCAACCTCGTTGTTCCAGTGCGCTTTGATGGTTTCGTTGGGCACGAAGCTGACGTGCGCCCGGCTGCTGCCGCCGGCTGAAATCACGCTCGGGACCATGGTCGCGGTGGCCGAGACGAACTCGCCCTCGTCGCGGTAGATACGCTCGTCGACGGTGGGGGGTTCGATGTCTTCGGTATCAGCAGTGAAGGCGCGCTGCGGCCGCGTGAACTCGGCGCCGCCGGGTTCCACAACCAGCGCTGCCGGCGTCTCGCCGCGCGCCGTGATCTGCTCGCGCGCCGTCGGCACCCAGTCGTAGAACGGGTAGGGCTTCTCCAGCCGTGGGCCGTACTGTTGGATGCGCCGCCGCCAGATGTAGTTGTTGGGATCGACATCGAGAGCCCGCTCCCAGTAGCGCACGGCCTCCTGGAAGTCCTCCTGTCGCGAGCTCGGCGAATCGTAACGCCAGCGGTAGGCAACACCGGTGCGAAAGAGTGTGTAGCCGTGGCCCGGATCGGCGGCGACGGCGCCTTCGAATGCCGCGATCAGCGCGTCGGGATCGGCAGCGCGTTTCCACAGGTACATCGACACGGCGTCGGCCGCCTGTTGGCTCATCCGAGGAAGCGAAGCCGTCATTTCTCCCGGCGGCTCAAACTCGGCATCGACGAACTCGGCTCGAAAGGTGTCGAGATCGTCGCGCGGTGGCTGAATCTTGCGGATCACACCGTGTTCGTCGATGGCCAAGGTCAACGGCACGACGGTCGTTTCGAGCAGATTCAGTGAATCCACCAGAATCGGCCAGCCCATCTCTTTCCATTGCATGAAGAGGCGGGCGCGGTCGGGATGCTGCTCCTGGATGATGCCGACCATCTGCAGATCGCCGGCGTCCTGCCATTCCTTTGTCGCTTCGTGCCACCCGGGCACGTGCACGCGGCAGCCTGCTCACCAGGAGGCGAACACATGCAGCATTACCTTGCGGCCGCGAAAGTCCGATAGTCGCATCGGCGTGCCGTCCTCGAGCGACGGCAGTACCAGGTCGGGGAACACGTCGCCGACGTCGAAGCGCGGATCGAGACGCTGTGCGGAAGTTGCCGGGGCGTTTGTTACGACAAGCGTCACGGCGGTGAACACGATCAGTGCTACAAGAGACAAGCGTTTGTTGTGCACGGGTTTCCTCCTGAATTCGGCAGCGTGACCGAAACGCGGCGAGAAATCCAGCGTTCCAGGCGCGGCGAGTCGCCTGGCGTACAGGGTCGTTGGCGGCGCCCCCGGGCTGGCTCGTTGACCCCATGCCAGGCGCGCAGCAGGAGTGGCGGGTGATGGCCTCAGTTGCCCGGTCGCTGTAGCGGCCCGATGCGCTCGGCGCCGTCCATATAGGGGCGCAACGCGTCGGGGATCGTGACGCTGCCGTCGGCTTCTTGGTAGTTCTCCAGCAGGGCGACGATGGTGCGGCCGATGGCGAGGCCGGAGCCGTTGAGTGTGTGCACGAGACGCGGTTTCTTGCCTTCGGGGCGGTACCGGATTTCGGCGCGACGCGCCTGGAAGTCCGCGCAGTTGCTGCACGATGAAATTTCGCGGTAGCGGTTTTGCGACGGCAGCCAGACCTCGATGTCGTAGGTCTTGGCGGCGGCGAATCCGAGATCTGCGGTCGCCAGGCTGACAACTTGGTACGGCAACTCGAGCCGCTGCAGGACGCGCTCGGCGTCGCCGGTGAGGGTTTCGAGCATCTCGTATGAATGCTCGGGAGTCGCGTAGACGACCAACTCGACCTTGGTGAACTGGTGTACGCGAATCATGCCGCGCGTGTCCTTGCCGTACGAGCCGGCCTCGCGCCGGAAGCACGGCGCGCAGGCGCAGTAGCGGATCGGCAGGTCGCTTTCCGCGAATATCTCACCGCGGTGCAGGTTCACCAGGGGTACCTCGGATGTTGGAATCAAATAGAAGTCGTCGCGCTCCAGATAGAAGGCCTCGTCGGCGAACTTGGGAAGTTGCCCGGAGGCCTCCATCGACTCCGGCGACACCATGAACGGCGTCAGCACCTCCAGGTAACCGCCCTCGTCGCGCGCCAGATCGAGCATGAATGCCGCCAGTGCTCTCTCGAGCTGGGCGCCGGCGCCGAACTGCGTCGGAAAGCGTGCCCCGGTGACCTTGGCGGCGCGCGCCAGATCCATGATTCCGAGGTTCTCGCCGATGTCCACATGGTCGAGAACCTCGAAGTCGAATTCACGCGGCTCACCCCAGGTGCGCTCGACCACGTTGGCGCTCTCGTCGGCGCCCACCGGAACGCTGTCGTGCGGCAGGTTGGGCAGCCCCAGAAGATCGGCGCGGATTCCTTGTTCCAACCCATCGAGCTCTCGATCGAGCGCTTCGATCTGCTCGCTGACAGTCGCCATCTCGGCAATGATCTCGTCGGCGTTCTCGCCGCGTTTCTTGAGCTCACCGATCTTCTTGCCGGCCTCGTTGCGCGCCGACTTGAGCTCGTCGGCCTGCGGGATCAGCTCGCGGCGCCGTTCGTCACGGCGCAACAGTTCGGACAGGTCGAAGTCGACGTTGCGATGCGCCAGGCCCGCAGCCGCGGTTTCGGGATCTTTGCGCAGTTTGGCGAGGTCGTGCATAGCAGCTGACTACGAGGCCTTTTTTTCTTTTTTGGTCTCGGATTTCTTGTCGGACTTCTCGTCCGACTTCTCGGACTCCGCCGGCGAGCCTTCAGATTGGTCGCGCTTGCCCTTGTTCTTGTCGGCGTAGTCGGTGACGTACCAGCCGCTACCTTTGAAACGGATCGCAGGGGAGCTGATTAGGCGATCGACCTTGCCGGAACACTCCGGGCAGCGTTGCCTCGGTTTGTCGGATAATTTCTGGATGAGCTCGAAGAGGTGACCGCAGCGACGACACTCATACTCGTAGATCGGCATTTCGAAACTCTTGAGATGTAGCGGGTGAAAAGGCACGCCCGAACAGGCGTGCTCAGCGCGACCGATTATAGCCCGGCACCGATTCGACGCCGACCCACCGCCTGTGAGCCTAACCCGAACCTTTCAGCGGGTCGCAGCTGGTGGGAGCAACAAGATCATTTCGCCTCCATCCAGTTCGACCCCACGCCGACATTGACAACCAGCGGCACGTCGAGCTCGATGGCGCCCTCCATCTCTTCGACGACGGCCGCCGTAGCCGCGTCGATCCGATCCTCGGGAACTTCGAGCACCAGCTCGTCGTGCACCTGAATGATGATCGCCGCGCCGGGAGCGTCAGCCGCGAGTCGCCGGTGAAGATTGACCATGGCGCGCTTGATCATGTCGGCGGCCGTGCCTTGCAGCGGCGTGTTCACCGCGACGCGCTCACCAAACGATTGCACCGAGCGCTGGTGGCTGTGCAGCTCGGGCAAATACCGAATGCGCCCGAGCATCGTCGTCACGTAACCGTCGGTCTTGGCCTGCTCGACGGTGTCGTCGAGAAAGCGGGCCACTTCGGAATAAACGTCGAAGTAATTGTCGATGAAGGCGCGCGCTTCCTTGACGGAAATTTCGAACTCGCGGGCCAGGCGTTGTGGCCCCATTCCGTACATGATCCCGAAGTTGATGACCTTGGCCCTGTCGCGTTGCTGTGAAGTGACCTCGTCCGGTTCGACGCCGAAGATCTCCGCCGCCGTGGCGCGGTGGATGTCCTCGCCTTCCTTGAACGCGGCGAGCAACCGCGGGTCGCCGGACAAGTGAGCCATGATGCGGAGCTCGATCTGGGAATAGTCCGCTACCAGCAATAAGTAGCCGTCGGCGGGGATAAAGGCCTTGCGGATCTGGCGCCCGAGCTCCGAGCGCACCGGGATGTTCTGCAAATTCGGGTCGCTGCTCGACAGCCGCCCGGTGGCCGCCACGGTCTGGTTGAACGACGCGTGCAGGCGCCCGGTGTCCGGGTTGACGAGCGCCGGCAGCGCGTCGATATACGTTCCCTTGAGCTTGGCGAGCTCGCGGTAGGCGATGATTTGTCCGGCGATCGGATACTCGAGGGCCAGCTTTTCGAGTACCTCCGCCTTTGTGGAGCGCGATCCGGTCTTGGCGGTGCGGCCGGCCGACGGCAATTCCAACTTGTCGAACAACACGCCGGCGAGTTGCTTGGGCGAATTGATGTTGAACTCCTCGCCGGCCGCCTCGTAGATGTCGCTTCGTAGCGCTTCGAGTTGAGCGCCGACTTCCACCCCCATCTTGGCGAGGTAGCCGGAGTCGATCCGCACTCCCTTGAGCTCCATGTCGGCGAGGACATGCATGAGAGGCATCTCGACGGTGCGGTACAGCTCGGCGACCTTGATCGCCTCGATCTCCGGTTCGAAGATCTCGCTCAACCGCAGCGCCACGTCTGTGTCTTCGGCCGCGTAGATCGTGGCGGCGTCTACTGGCACCTCGTCGAAGGTCGCACCCTTCTTCGGGATGATCTCCTTGAATGGCGTCATCTTGATACCGAGGTAATCGATTGCCAGGCCATCGAGGCCGTGCCCGGTGCGTGTCGGATGCAGCAGGTACGAGGCGATCATCGTGTCGAACCATGGCTCGATTCCCTCGAGACCATGGCGCTTCAAGACGATCAGGTCGTACTTGAGGTTCTGGCCGATGAGTTTGAGCGACCGGTCGGTCAGTACGGGCCCCAGCTCGTCGATCGCCTCGCCGACGGTCATGGCGTTGGTGGTGCCGAGGGTTGTGTGCGCGAGCGGCAAGTACACCCCTTGACCGGGCTCCCAGCTCAACGCCACGCCGACGAGCTCGGCGCGCACCGGCTGTTCGCTCGTCGTCTCGAGGTCGAAGGAGAGGCGCCCGGCGGCGCGCGCTTGATCGAGAGCCTCGGCGAGTTGGTCGGCGTTCTCCACGGTCTTGTAGTCGACGTCGGCGATGCCGCTTTCGGTGAATTCCTCGAGAATGGAGCGAAACTCGAGCTCGCCGAACAGCTCGCGCGCCAGCTTGCGGTCGGGATCGCGGACGCGGAACAAATCGAGGTCGAGCTCGAGCGGCAGGTCTGTATGGACCGTCGCCAGCTCCTTCGACAGGCGCGCCATATCGGCGCCTGCCTCGAGCTTTTCGCCGTACTTCATTTTGGTGATCTCGGCGGCGTGCTCGATGGCTTCTTCGATGGTTCCGTACTCCTGCAGAATCATCTGCGCGCCCTTGGCGCCGATTCCCTTGACGCCGGGGATGTCGTCGACGCTGTCGCCCATGAGGGCGAGCAAATCGGGGATGCTCTCCGGCGGGATTCCATACTTGTCTTCGACGCGGGCCCGGTCGTAGACGACGCGTCCTTGCCGCTCGGCAAACATCGTGACGCCGTCGCCGACGAGCTGCAGCAGGTCCTTGTCTTCGGAGGCGATGACCACTTCGAGGCCGGCCTCGCGACCCTTGCAGGCCAGGGTGGCGATGTCGGCAAAGGGTTAGTAGCCGGGCATATAGAGAATCGGTAATTTAAGCGCCACACAAACGCGCCGAACCTAGGGCCTCTGCTGCACCAGGTCTTCCGGGGTTTCGTCGCGCGACGCCTTGTACCCCTCGTAGGCTGCGTGTCGATGCGTTGGTCCCGGCGGGTCGAAGGCGGCGACGATGTAGTCGGGCTTCTGCTCGCGGATCAGCTTGCGAATCATGTTGGTGAAGCCGAGGGTGGCGTTCGTGGGCAGCCCTGTCGCCGTCGTCAGCTCGGGAATGGCGTAGAAAGCCCGAAAAATATGGCCGCTGACGTCGATCAGATATAGTCGGGGCTTGCTCACGTCGGCAGAATGCCTGTTGTCCGGGAGTAGGGCAAGCGGGCGTTTCGAGCAATTAGCGTTAAGCGCCTAACACAACCGCAACGTTGTATCTGTTGATCCGGTTTTGCAGTGGATGGTAGACTGCCGCCCAAAGGGGCAAGCTCTGCATATGATCACCTACCCGTATTCGGGTCGCTCAGAGACCCGCTATCTCCAACTGGCCCTGTTCGTGCTGGTGTCGGTGTTGTCCGTCCAGCCGGCGATGGCTGCGCCTGCGGGAGAAGGCTCGCAACAGAACGAGCTCACGGGTGCGGTGTACGACGGAGCGGGGATGCCGCTTTTCGGCGCGCTGATCGCGGTTGCGTCTCCCGGCAGCCAGTCGCCTATGGCCATGGCGATCTCGGATACCCGCGGTCGTTTTGCATTCAGCGGGTTGGCTCCGGGTGTCTACACGCTCGTGGCGCGGAGCTTCGGTTTCGTCAGTGCCGTCGTTCCCGAAGTCGCAATCCCGCGCCTCGTGCCGGTGCAGCTGCAGTTGCGCTCCGAGCGCCAAGTAGTTTCGCTGCTGTCCGACGGCGCCAATCTCGATCTCGGCTGGGCGTTCCGGCCGGGTGTGCGCGACATCCTGCGCCAGAACGAGCCAACGGGCGTGCCACCGACCGACGCTCCGACCTGGCTCGGTAGCCTCGATGACGGGGCCTCGATTTGGGATCGAGTCGGCGGCGAGCTCAAACTCTGGGCCGTAGCCCCCGGCAGTGGTCGTGCTTCCGAAAACGCCCGCACCGCCACCGACGTCTTCCTCGGTTCGCGCAGCGGTGAGAAGAACTGGAGTTTTCGCGGCCAGGTGGCCGATGGCGGCGTCGTCAGGGCGCACAGCGAGATCTCGCGCGCGATGAGCGATTCCCACGTGCTGCGCGTCGGACTCGGCTTCGCGGGCAAGGATCTGGCCACCCCGGGGATCAACGACGACCGACGTCGCATGTGGGTCGGCAGCCTCGCTGCGGAAGACTACTGGCGCTTTGGCGAGGCCTTGCAGGTTGGTTGGGGCCTGCGCTTCGAGCACTACAACTACCTCGAAGAAGCCGGCGTCATATCGCCGCGTGTGCAGGTCGCTTTCGTCCCGATCGAATCGGTAACGGTGACCACCGGGGTGTCATACGACGCCGAGGCACCGGGGCTCGCCGAGCTTCGCTTTCAGGTCGACCCTCTGACCGTGCGGTACATGGACGTTCTGACGCCTGCCGGAATCGCTCCCGAGCGCACGTTGCGTCTCGATGTCGGCGTGCAGCGCTCCACGCGGACCACGGATGTGCGGGCGCGCGCCTATCACGACCAGATTCAGGACGAGCTGATCAGCATCTACCTCGCCAATCCGGCCGGATCCATCGACTACATGGTCACCAACATCGGCGAGGCGGTTACACGAGGCTTCGAGTTCGATGTGCGCCAGGCGTTGGCGGAACGTGTTTCAGGTCTATTCAGCTACGCCTACGAGCAGCGCGACGGCGCCGACCTGCCGTCGAGCATCGCAGCCGAGCGCGGGCTCGTCACCGGTGGCTTCGACTCCGACGTAGTGGACGTTGATACCGTTCACGAGGTTGCTGCGGGCATCGAGACCATCGTCGGCTATGACACGCGACTGCAAGCCACCTATCGTTGGAAGCGTGGTGTTCCGGTAGTTCGTGGCGGCAACCTTGAGAGCGTGTACGAGCGCCTCGACCTGCGCGTGCGGCAGCCGCTGCCGTTCCGCGCCCTGTCCAGCGAGTGGTCGGCGCTGATCCAGGTGCAGAACGTTCTCGGCTACCACTACGACGGCGTTTTCGATTTCGGCGTCGGCGCTGCCCCGGTGTTGTCGCGGCTGATCACCGGCGGCCTGGCCGTTCGCTTCTAGCGTCTGCCCCTGCCGCAAGGCGTCGTGTTCTCGTGTGTCGGATCTGCCTTTCGGTGCGCGCTCAAATCGATCGATTGTCCAAAATTTTGGATCATTTCGACCAATCGTTTGGATCGAACGCGCGGGATCCTCGAGGAGAGCTGATTCTACTTCCCTAAACGTGTTGAACAAAGGACATGTACGGGATCATCAAACGCTTCTCGGATGGTACGCAGTTTGCTATCTTTGATACCGTGTAGACATCGGCTACCGGC
>CBDUXW010000083.1:0-9551 GCA_965371275.1 uncultured bacterium
CCCCGCCGGATCCGGTACGGGACCGATGCCGCAAGCCCCCCAGGCGTGCAAGCCGACGCCGTGCACGCGATTGAACACCGCCGTGCAGCCGAGACCGTCGACCTGCTGCTCGGCCGCCGCCCGCTCGTGCCCGGTAACCACGACCACCGGGTCGAGCCCGGCGCTCACCGCGACCTTGGCGGCACGGCGCAGGACCGTCTCGCCGTCGAGCTCGAGCAACATCTTGTTGCGCCCCATGCGTGTCGATGAGCCGGCGGCCAGGAGCACGCCGGCGACGGTTCCGTCGCTAGCCCGCATATCTCAACGCCCTCCTGCTGCGGGCGCGGAGAAGCGCGTTGAGATATGCGGGCTATGCATGGATCGGCACCTCGCGGCCGCGCAAGTGGCGCGGCTGCCGGCGGGCCCGCACTGCAAGCAACTCCGCGACGACGGCGAGTCCCACCTGCTCGGGGCCTTCGGCGCCGAGATCGAGACCGACGGGGCCATACAGGCGATCTCGACTGGCTTCGCTCACTGATTCGGCGATCTCGTCGCAGCGCGCCCGCGGCCCGAGCAAGCCGATGTACTGCACGGGTGAGGCGACGAACCGCTGTGCCCAGGCCTTGTCGCGCACCAGGTTGTGGGTTTTCAGGACCACGAAGCTGTCGTCGCCGATCGGCAGGTCGCCGATACCGTCTTCCGGGTCGGCGCGCACCAGTTGCCGCGCCGCGGGGAAGCGGTCGACGTTGAGGTAACCGGGGCGATGGTCCACCACGACGACGCGGAACCCGACCTGCGCTGCGCCGCGAACGAGCGGCATGGCGTCGTCGCCGGCGCCACAGACGAAAAGTGTCGGGGCGGGTCGGAAGGTTTCTACGAAAGCACGCACGCCGGCCGCGGAAACGACCTTCGAAGTGCCGTCGGCAAGGCCGGCGGCGGCGGCGACGAGCAACTCCGTGTCGGTGGCCGCATCGCCCGTGGGGCCGGTTTCGATGGCGCCGCCGCTGACAACGAGAACGTGGCCGGTGAGGTCGCGGGCCTTGGTGGCATCTTCGCCACCGGCGTCGTCCTGGTCGGGAGCCAGGGCGCCGAGAATGGTGATTGCCGCGAACGATTGATCGCCGGCCAGCAGGTCGCGCAGGGTGCCGGCGGCCGCGGTGAAGCCGTCGCTGGTGGCAGGCTGCACGAACACGTCAACGGTTCCGTCGCAGCCGAGGCCGAGGCCCCAGATGGTGTCGTCGTCGTTACCGGTTTCATAGTGCAAGAGCCGGCACGTCCCGTCGTCAATAACGCGCAGGCCGTTTTGCCGCACGTCCTCTTCGAGGCAACCGCCGCTCACACCTCCCAGCGTGGTGCCGGCGCCTTCGATGAGAAATCGCGCTCCCGGTCGGCGATAGGTCGATCCGGAAATGTCCACGACACAGGCCAGAGCCGCCGGCTCGCCGGCCTCCGACAGGCGGGCCAGACGAGCGAGGACCTCACCGGTTTCCTGCCAATGCTTCAACGTGTGAATTGCCTCCCTATCACCACGACGTGCCGCGAGCCTGGTGACGACCGGCTACCCGAATCAGTCGCGTACGATAAGGCGCGTGCCGTCGGCAGACAACACCAGGCGCGAACGATTCGTGTTCCACCAGCCGAGCCAGGCGTCGCGATCGGCAAAGCTCTCGCCCGTGAGGGTACTCATCTGCCGGAGGATCGAGTCAAGGCCCTGAGGTCGCGGCGTCGGCAACATGAGGCCGTCGGCGACGAGATTTTCGAGGGCGCGCCGATATCCGCGTTCCTTGGCGTCGCGGTCGCTCAGTTGCGTGGCTTCGACGCGAAAGTTGAAGCCGTGCGGCGGAATGCGCAGGGATCCGAATACGAAGTTGCCCTCTTCTTCGCCGCCCGACAACCAGCCGCGCCCGGCGTAGAACCAGTATTCCTCGCCGTCGAGAAGTAGGTCGTTGCGCGCCAGCGCCTCGGTGATGTCGGTGGTGTCGGTGGCGATCTCGAGGCGACCCTCGTCTTCAGACCAGAATGCGTAGCTGCCGGCCTCGTTCCACCAGGCCGACCATTCACCCTGCGCGCGGAAGTCCTGGTCGGTGAGGCGCTCCAGATGGTCGCGGGCCAGCTTGGAGCTGTCGTCGTCGGCGCGGGCGTCCTCGGCCACCCAGCGGATCAACTCGCTGACGGCCTGTCGGTAGCCGGCGGTCCGTTGGGTCGGGTTGTCCAGAATCACCAGGGCAATGCGGAAACACACTGCCGGTTCGACCCCCAACCGACCCCAGCGCTCGTACGTGAAATCGTGAAGGTCGACAACGCCGAAGTAGCCGTCCCAGAACCAGTACTGGGTGGCGTCGAGCTGACGCACTTCGCGGCAGCGAACGTTGGAGAACGACGAATCCCGATCTTGGGCCAGGAGCGGCGTCGCGGTTGCGAGGATCGCCAGGCTAGCGCAGGTCGCCGCGACACGACGAATGCACGGCGCGGGAGCCGGGTGCCGAAAGGGCAGGGGGATGCGGCGGGGAAACAGGGCTACCGCCTACTGCCGCCGGCTACCGGAGGTGCCCATGGGGCCGGCAAGGTCGGGCATCATCTTGAGGGTCTGCATCAGCCGGTAGGTCGTCGGATTCAGGCCCCACAAGCGGTTCGCGTCGTCGGTGTCCTCGAACCAGACCAAGGGCGCCAGCTCCTCGGCGCGGCGCCGGGCTTGGCTGCCATCGTCGCCCGCTGAGGCCAAGAAACGCTCGGCTTCGGCGACGCGTTGGCGCCAGGGCTCCGACCAGCTTCGGTAATCATCGGCGCTGCCGGCGATGTAATAGATGTCGCGCATCGTCCAGCCATTGGCTACCTGTGCCATCTCGACGTCCACCAGCGCGCCGGTGCTCAAGCCGATCAGGGCGCTGACGCCCTGCCCGTTGGGAACGATCGTTCGAATCTCGACGTTCTCGTACGCCAAGCCCATGTCGCGCATCACGACGTAGACGTCCTGGACGCTGGGTGTGGGCGGCTCCTCAGCCGGCGCGCTGTCCTGGAAACCGGCCGCGACAGCCGGCGCAACGCACACCAAAACGGCCAGAGTGCCACCTAAAAGAACCGAGATGTAGCGGGAGTTTCGCACGACCTGAGGCTAACACAAAGGGAAGGTAGGACGCTCGTCTGACGGGTGGCAGAAATCACACTGAACCGGTCGATGGGGGCTTATAGATGGCCATGCAGCGAGCCAGGGCCTCGGTGTCGCCGGCGATCCGGTAGCCGCCGGATTCGATTGCCTGCTCGATGAGCAGACCACCGCTGGCGACGGCCAGGAAGGTGGTTGCGTCGGCAGTGATCGTGACGGCCGGGTTTTCTGCGGCGCCCAAGGCGGTCTCGTGGCGGCCGTCCTGGACCAGGGCGTAAAAATCGACGTCGTTGACGCGGAACTGGTACGCCTCGTTCACCCCTCGCGCCGCCTCCGGCTGAAAGCGTGCACGCAGCGCCAACACCGACCACTCGGGTCGCCACCGATCGTCGGCGGGGTCGCCCAGCAGGCCGAGTCCCCAGCGCGCCAGCTCGACGACGACGGGCTCGAGTGCGCAGCCGTTCTCCGTGAGCTCGTATACCGCTGACCCCGCCGGAGGGGGCAGCGTGGCGCGCCGCACCAGACCGTTCGCTTGGAGCTGCTTGAGCTTCTCGGTCAGGCGGTTGGGGCCGATGCCCGGCAAGCCGTCTTGCAGGTCGGTGAAGCGGCGCGGGCCGAGCAGCAGCTCGCGTACCAGCAGCAGCAACCAGCGGTCGCCGATCACGTCGAGCGCCTTGGCGGCGCTGCAGTATTGGTTGTAGCTACGTCTGCTCACGGGTCTGGAGCGACGGTATTCGGTTGCTATATATAAAGCAAGTATTTACTATACGTTTCATAAGTAATCGGATTGACGACCATTCCACCGGGACGAGCACAGGAGAGACACGACATGGCTCTGATGCAAGGACAAGCGGCGATGCGCTTGCTGCGCCGCACGCTGCAAGCGAACGCGGCCTTCTCGACATTGAGCGGTTTGACGATGGTGATCGGCGGCGCCGGCTTGGCGGGCCGGCTCGGTAGGGCCGGCTCGGTGGCTGCCGACGGCGCTATCCTGCTGGGGTTTGCGGCCCCTTCCTCTTGTGGCTCACGCGCCGCGAGACGGTCAACCTCAAGGCCGCATGGCTGGTCGTGGCGCTCGACCTGATCTACGTCGCCGACACGGCCGCCAAGATCTTGCACGGCGCGTTCTCAGACGCCGGCAACATCTTCTATGGAATCGCCTCGGCGGCGGTGCTCGGCTTCGCCGTCACCCAGGTTGCCGGCATCGTGGGCGCGGCGCGGGAAGGAGAAGCAGCCGACAGCGATCCTGCTGCCGCCGCATCGTAGTAAATGT
Source organism: uncultured bacterium (assembly GCA_965371275.1). Taxonomy (GTDB): domain Bacteria; phylum Acidobacteriota; class UBA890; order UBA890; family UBA890; genus CBDCBL01. Next base: position 4,356 of record CBDUXW010000083.1, read on the forward strand.
TCCCGGCCCGACGGATCCAATTACACCGGCCGTCTTCGAGGCTGACGACGCTATTCCCAGATCCCCAGCATCATCTTGACGTCTTCCGACGCCATCGTGCGGGGGTCCCAGGGCGGGCTCCAGACGAGCTGGATGTCGACGTCGTCGACGTTGTCCAGGTCGAGCACCTTGCCATGCACGGCCGCCATGATTTGCGGGCCGACGGGGCAGGCGGGCGAGGTCAGCGTCATGTGGACGGTGACCTGCTCGGTCTCCTCTTCCACCTCGACGTCGTAAATGAGCCCGAGGTCGACGATCGAGATGTCGATCTCGGGATCGGTGACCGGTCGGATGGCCTCGATGACTTCCTCTTTCGTGGGTAGCGCCATGGCTGTTCCTCGTTGTTCGTCAGGATTTCTTGGTTACGACTTCGATATCGCGATCGGTCTCGACGTCGCCGACGAGGTCCGCATCGTACTCGGCGAGGGCTATCTCGAGCGTCATCCAGGCCAACAGCGCGCACTTGATCCGCACCGGAAACTGCTTGACGCCCTCCAGGGCTTCGAGATCGCCGGGATCGAGCCCCTCCGGCCAGTCGCCGCCCTTCATGACCTTCTGGAAGGCGCGCTTCAGCTCCAAGGCTTCGCGCAATGTCGCGCCTTCCAACGCCTGGGCGAGCATCGAGGCCGACGCCACCGAGATGGAGCAGCCCGACGGCTCGATGTACATGCCGCGAATACGGCCGTCCTCGATGTCGAGCTGCATTACCAGATCGTCGCCGCACAGAGGGTTGTGGCCCTCTACCTCGACGTCGGGGTTGTCGACCACGTCGGCACCGTGAGGGGTGCGATAGTGCTCGAGGATGACCTCGCGGTATAGCTCGTCAAGTCCCGTCATGTTGATTCGTAGGCTTGTTGCGTTAGGCCGGTTTGTTGCCGGAATGATTTAGGGGCTTGTTGGCTGTGGCTGGTCGCCATCCAACTTGAATATCCTGCGTGCTTCGAGCAGGGCGTCGATCAACGTGTCGACGTCGTCGCGATCGTTGTAGATGTAAAACGACGCCCGCGCCGTCGCCGTTACCCCGAGCCGGTGCATGAGCGGTTTGGCGCAATGGTGCCCGGCGCGAATGGCGACACCGCAACGGTCCACGACCGTGCCCAGATCGTGCGGGTGGATGTCCGTGTCGATGAACGACACCAGGCCGCAGCGGTCGTCCGGTCGCCGCGGCCCGAAGATCTGAATGAACGGCAACTCGTTGAGACGCTCGAGTGCGTAGCTGACGACGTGCTTCTCGTGGGCGCGGACCTTGTCCATGCCGAGCGCCATCAGGTAGTCGGTGGCTGCTCCGAGGCCGACGACGTCGGCGACGCTCGGGGTGCCGGCCTCGAACTTGTGGGGTACGCCGGCCCAGGTGCTGCGCTCGAGCGTGACGTTGCGGATCATCTCGCCGCCGCCCAGGAACGGGTCCATGTCTTCGAGAATATCGCGGCGCCCCCACAGCACGCCGACGCCGAGGGGGCCGAGCGCCTTGTGCGGCGAGTAGGCGTAGAAGTCGGCATCGAGCGCCTGCACGTCGACCGGTCCGTGGGGCGCGCCTTGCGCACCGTCCACCAGAACCAGGGCGCCCACGGCGTGGGCGGCGCAGGCTATGGTGCGGACGGAGTGGATGGTGCCGAGGGCGTTGGACACATGGCCGATGGCCACCAGCCGTGTCTTCTCGTTGATGTACTCGTCGAGATGGTCGGTGCGCAGGTGGCCCTCTTCATCGATGTCGATGAAGCGTAGCGTGACGCCGGTTTCCTGGGCCATGAGCTGCCAGGGAACCAGGTTGCTGTGATGCTCCATGACGGTGAGCACCACCTCGTCGCCCTCACGGAGGTGCTTGCGCCCCCAGGAGTGCGCCACCAGGTTGATCGACTCCGTCGTGTTGCGCGTGAAGATGATGCTCTTGGGGTCGTCGGCGTTGAGGAACCCGCACACCTTGCCGCGCACCTCTTCGTACGCCGCGGTTGCTTCTTCCGCCAGGCAATGCACGCCGCGGTGGACGTTGGCGTTGGTGTTCTCGTAGTAGTGGCTGATGGCGTCGATTACCGACTGCGGCTTCTGGCTGGTAGCGGCGTTGTCGAGGTACACCAGGGGCTTGCCGTGGATGATCCGCTGCAGGATAGGGAAGTCCTTGCGGATCTGCTCCACATCGAGCGGCGTTGTCTCAAGCTGTGCTTCGACCGGATTCATGGGCGTTTACCAGCTATCGTCGCCGGTGACCTCTTGGTCGTCGAGATTGCGAAACGCTACCTGTATGCGGCCGTCCTTCTCCATGACCGGGAAGGTCTCGATGGGGGCGACGGCCGGCATCGCCAACACGGCGCCCGTGCGGACGTCGAACTTGGCGCCATGCCGCGGGCAGACGATGGCGCAGTCCTCGAGCGTGCCGTCGCCGAGCGGGCCGTCGTCGTGCGAGCACAGATCCTGCACGGCATACAGTTGGCCGCTGGCGCGTGCCACGGCGACGCGGGTTGCATCTACTTGAAAGGTCTTCGCTTCGCCCTCAGCGACGCTGTCGGCCGCACCGACGTCGACCCATCTTCTGGTTTCGGTGGTGGTTTCGCTCATGGTTCTTTTGTGTTTTTGGGTGTTCGTGTGATCGCTAGCGGGCTTCGAGCTTGCTGCGCACGTAGCCCCAAAGTCGGTTGCTGAGGGCCTCGTCGTCGATGCGGTCGAGCACCGGGGCGAAGAAGCCTTCGACGATGGCCTGTTCGGCCGCGCGCCGCGGCAGGCCGCGCGTCATCAAGTAAAAGAGCTGCTCCTCGTCGATCGGGCCGACGGTCGCGCCGTGCGTACAGCTCACGTTCTCGTTGAGAATCTCGAGCTCGGGAATCGACTCGGCCCGGCATTCGCTGTCGAGCAGCAGATTGCGGTTCTCCTGATAGGCCTCGCTGTCGGCAGCGTCCACTTCGATTCGAATAAGACCCGTGTAGGCGGAACGCGCCCGGCCTTCGAGAACGACCTTGAAGTCCAGGTCGGAGTACGTGTGCCCGTGCACGTGGAGGTGCTCGGTATGGTTGTCGAAATGCTGGTTGCCGTCGCCGAACGCCACCCCGATCATTTCCGAGTAGGCGTTGGCGCCGCGCAGCTCGCTGATGAGTTCGCTCTTGTTGTAGAGCCCGCCGAGCGCCACGCCGACGCTGGCTGCCCGGCCGTCGCTGCCGACGTGCATCCTCTGTGTGTAGTACGAGCGCGTTCGGCTGCCCCAGTTCTGCACGTTGACGTATTGCAGCTGGGCGTTGTTGCCGACGTGGGCCTCGGCAACGACGTGGGCGATGATCCGTGGCGAAGCACCGTTGGTTGCGGCTCCCGGGGCGCTGCCGTACTCATCGATCAGCGTTGCCGTGGCGCCCTCTTCGAGTACCACGAGCGTCCGGGGGAAGACCGCCGACAGGTCCTGGCCACCTTGGAAGACACAATGAATAGGAGCCGTTACCTCGACGCCCTTGGGCACGTACAGGAACGACCCGCCGGTGAACAACGCGGCGTTGAGCGCCCCGAACTTGCTGTCCTCGGCGCGCACCATCTTGCCGAGATACTGCTCGACGAGGTCGGAGTGTTCGACAACCGCAGTATTCAGGTCGCTGAAGATCACGCCGGCATCGCGCCACTCGTCTTGCAGCGCGTACGAAGGGGCCTGGGCATCCTGCTGGAAGAAGAGGCCGGCGAGCTGCTGGCTGCCTTCCGGGGAGAATTTCTCGGACAAGGCGATGGCCGCAGACGAATCCACGGCGTTGCCTGTCGAACTCTCGGGAAGAAGCGGGTTCACCTTGTCGGTGAGGAATTTCTCGGGCTCGGTGTAGCGCCACAGGTGTGCCACCCGGTCCGGAAGCGGCGCCGCCTCGTACGTTTCCCATGCCGCCAGCCGCCAGCTCTCGAGCCAGTCGGGCTCGTCACCGGCACGGGCGATCGCCCGCGCCGTGTCTGCATCAATCGTCAAAGTACTCATGATCTTGTTGCTGCCCGTCGTTTTCTTCGCCGTTCATCGGCGCTGCAGGAAAAATTGGGGAGCGGCGGTGCCCGGCACGAGGCCGGGCACCTATTGCCGCAAAAGTCAGTGGGTTAGCCGACCGAGCCCTCCATCTCGAGCTGGATCAAGCGGTTGAACTCGACGGCGTACTCCATCGGAAGCTCCTTCACGAACGGCTCGACGAAGCCATTGACGACCATCACGAGGGCTTCTTCCTCGGTCAGGCCGCGGCTCATCAAGTAGAAGAGCTGCTCGTCGCCGACCTTCGATACTCGTGCCTCGTGCTCTACCTGAACCTGCTCCTCGGCGATTTCCATCGTCGGATACGTATCGGAGCGCGACTCGTCGCCCATCAGCAGCGCATCGCATTCGACGTGCACCTTGGATCCGACGGCGCCGGGGTAGACCTTCACCATGCCGCGGTAGCTGGCGCGGCCGCCGTCCTTCGAGATCGACTTCGAGGTGATGCGCGACGTCGTGTTCGGCGCCGCGTGATAGATCTTGGCGCCGGCGTCCTGGTGCTGGCCGTCGCCGGCGAAGGCGATCGACAGGATCTCCGCGTGCGCCCTTTCGCCGACCAGGTACACGCAGGGGAACTTCATCGTCAGCTTGGAGCCGAGGTTGCCGTCGACCCACTCCACCGTCGCGTTCTCGTGTGCCACGGCGCGCTTGGTGACCAGGTTGTAGACGTTCTTCGACCAGTTCTGGATGGTCGTGTAGCGCAGGTGCGAGCCCGGCAGGGCGAACAGCTCGACCACCGCCGAGTGCAGCGAATCGGCCGCGTAGGTCGGCGCCGTGCAGCCCTCGATGTAATGCACACGGGAGCCCTCGTCGGCGATGATCAGGGTGCGTTCGAACTGCCCCATGTTCTCGGCGTTGATGCGGAAATAAGCCTGCAGCGGAATGTCCACCTCGAGGCCCTTGGGGACGTAGACGAACGAGCCGCCCGACCACACCGCCGAGTTGAGCGCCGCGAACTTGTTGTCGGTCGACGGAATGGCTGTCGCCCAGTACTTCTTGACGATGTCCTCGTACTCACGCAGGCCGTCATCCATGGAGAGGAAGATCACGCCCTGCTTCTCGAGCTCTTCCCGCATCGAGTGGTAGACGACCTCCGAGTCGTACTGGGCCGAAACACCGGCGAGGAACTTGCGCTCGGCCTCGGGGATGCCGAGGCGGTCGAAGGTGTTCTTGATGTCCTC